>JALYXN010000618.1 GCA_030947085.1 Pseudomonadota bacterium
GACTTCAGTCGCGATGCTCTTCGTTGCGGCATCCGAGCAGAAGCATCGCGGCTGAAGCCGCTCCTACAAGTGCCTGACCAGATCGCCCGCGAGCGAGCCCTGCATCGCCGATATCCTCCCGCGAATCGGGGTGCTACTGATGTTGTGGGAGCGACTTCAGTCGCGATGCTCTTTGTTGCGGCATCAGAGCAGAAGCATCGCGGCTGAAGCCGCTCCTACAAGAGCCTGACGAGATCGCCCGCTGAGCGGGCTCCCGCATTGCGGATAACCTCACGCGAATCGGAGTGCTACTGATTTTGTGGGAGCGACTTTAGTCGCGATGCTCTTCGTTGCGGCGTCAGAGCAGAAGCATCGCGGCTGAAGCCGCTCCTACAAGTGCCTGAAGAGATCGCTCGCGAGCGGCCCCCTACACCGCCGATATCCTCACGCGAATCGGGGTGCTACTGATTTTGTAGGAGCGGCGGGCGGTGGTATCAGGTGGGGGCGTTGTGCGCTGCATCGCCTCGCAGGGCCGGAATGCAGGGAATGGATGACCTGCAGGCCGGACTGCGGTAGATTTGACGGTATACAGGGGGCTCGCTATGTCATCTCAATTGCAACCATCGCTGGTGGGCCTCTCAGGCATGGCCCGCCGGCTGGTTTCCGAACAAGTGCTTCCGGAAGACGAAGTACGCAACGCCATCGCCGAAAGCGCTCAGAAAAAGAAGTCGCTGGCGACGTGGCTGCTTGATCACACGCAGGTCGATAGTGGTGCGTTGACGCGCATCGCGTCGATCGAGTTCGGCATGCCGCGAATGGACGTGGCAGCGATCAATCCCAAGACGATGCCGTTGAACCTGATCAGTGAGGCGCTGATCACCAAGCATCAGGTGCTGCCACTGTTCTTGCGTGGAAAGCGGCTGTTTGTCGGCATTGCCGATCCGATGCAGTCGCATGCGCTGGATGAGGTCAAGTTTCACTCCAACTGCATGGTGGAGCCGATCCTGGTCGAGCGCATTTCGCTGCAGCGGGCGATCGAAACCGTACTCAACAGCATGCGCGACGTCATGCCCGAGATGGATGGTGACCTAAATGAGATGGATCTCGAGGGCGGCGCTGAGGAAGCCGAGTCCACCGGCATCGACGCCATGGGTGCTGATGACGCGCCGGTGGTCAAGTTCATCAACAAGATTCTGGTCGATGCGATTCGCCGCGGTGCGTCGGATATTCATTTCGAGCCGTTCGAAACCCAGTACCGGGTGCGCCTGCGCATGGATGGCATGTTGAAGGCGGTCGCCAGCCCGCCGATGAAGATGGCCAACCGGATTGCCTCGCGCCTGAAGGTGATGGCGCAGCTGGATATCGCCGAGAAGCGCGTGCCGCAGGATGGACGCATCAAGCTCAACCTGTCCAAGACCCGGGCGATCGACTTTCGCGTGAGCAGTCTGCCGACCCTGTTCGGCGAAAAGATCGTGCTGCGTATTCTGGACGGCTCCTCGGCCAAGATCGGCATCGAGAAGCTGGGTTACGAGCCGGAGCAGCAAAAGCTTTATCTGGATGCGATCGCAAAGCCTTACGGCATGGTGCTGGTCACCGGCCCCACCGGTTCGGGCAAGACGGTCTCCTTGTATACGGGCCTGAATATTCTCAACACCGACGAACGCAATATTTCGACGGTGGAAGACCCGGTGGAAATCCGCGTCGAAGGCATCAACCAGGTGCAGCAGAACGTCAAGCGCGGCATGACGTTTGCCAGCGCCCTGCGCTCGTTCTTGCGCCAGGATCCCGACGTGATCATGGTCGGCGAAATCCGTGATCTGGAAACCGCCGAGATCGCGATCAAGGCGGCGCAGACCGGCCACATGGTGCTGTCCACCCTGCATACCAACGACGCGGCGCAGACCATTTCGCGCCTGATGAACATGGGCATCGCGCCATACAACATCACCTCGTCGGTCACCCTGATCATCGCCCAACGTTTGGCCCGACGCCTGCACGACTGCAAAAAGGTGATGGACCTGCCGCCCCAGGTGTTGCTGCAAGCCGGCTTCACCCAGGCCGATATCGACGCAGGCCTGACCATCTATGAAGCCGTCGGTTGCGATAGCTGCAATGAAGGTTACAAAGGCCGCCTGGGCATTTATCAGGTCATGCCGATGCTCGAGGATATTCAGAAAATCGTCCTGCAAGGCGGCAATGCGCTGCAGATCGCCGAGGTGGCCAAGGCTGCCGGCGTGAACGATTTGCGCGCGTCGGCCCTGCTGAAAGTGAAGAACGGATTGACCAGCCTCAGCGAGATCGACCGTGTGACGAAGGAATAGCGGCTGGATCTGGGGACAATGTCGCGTCGTTATTGCGCTGAAGGCCACGGTTTGATGGCATCAAAATGACCTAAGCTGCACGAATACCTCGTGAGCCGCCACTGGGACGGCAGCGAGTTCGAACTTCTGGGGGAAGAAGCGCATGGCCACGGCTACCGCAACCGCAAAAGCAACTGCAAAAGCAAAGACCGACAGAATGCGTGCTGTCGGCGCTCAACGTGCGGCCGTCAGCAAGCTGACCACTTACGATTGGGTCGCGCTGGACAAGCGCGGCAAGAGCATGAAGGGGGACATGCCGGCCAAGAATGCTTCGCTGGTCAAAGCGGAGCTGCGTCGCCAGGGCATGAACCCGCAAACCGTACGGGAACGCTCCAAGCCGCTGTTCGGCGCCACCGGAAGCAAGGTAAAACCGCAGGATGTAGCGATTTTCAGTCGTCAGATCGCCACCATGATGTCCTCGGGCGTGCCGATGGTGCAAGCCTTCGACATCATCGCCGATGGTCAGAAAAACGTTCGCTTCAAGAACATCCTGCTCGATGTGAAACAGAGCATCGAAGGCGGTGCGGCGCTACATGAAGCGCTGGCCCTGCACCCGGTGGAATTCGACGAGCTGTACTGCAACCTGGTCCACGCCGGCGAAGCTTCAGGTGTGCTGGATACGGTGCTCGATACGGTCGCGACCTACAAGGAGCGCACCGAGGCGACCAAGAAGAAGATCAAGAAGGCCTTGTTCTATCCGATGATGGTGCTGGTGGTGGTGTTCATGGTCATCCTGATCATGCTGCTCTATGTGGTGCCGGTGTTTGCCAAGACCTTCCAGGACGCCGGCGCCCAGTTGCCAGCGCCCACTCAGATGCTGGTCAGCGCCTCGGAATTCATGCAGAGCTGGTGGTATATCGTCATCGGGGTAATAGTCGGCGGTGCCGTCACCTTTACCTACTTCAAGAAGCGCTCGCCCAAATTTGCTCACTTCCTCGATCGCGTGGCCTTGAAAATGCCGGTGATGGGCGACATCGTGCGCAATTCGGCGATCTCGCGTTTTGCCCGCACCCTGGGTGTGACCTTCCGCGCCGGTGTGCCGCTGGTGGAAGCACTGGACGCGGTGGCTGGGGCCACCGGCAGCATCGTCTACGGCAATGCGGTACGGCAGATGCGCGAAGACATTTCCGTCGGCCACCAGTTGCAGCTGGCGATGAAGCAGACCGGCGTGTTCCCGAACATGGTGGTGCAGATGACCGGCATCGGCGAAGAATCGGGCGCGCTGGACAACATGCTGTTCAAGGTCGCCGAATTCTACGAGGATGAGGTCAGCAACGCGGTCGACACCCTTTCCACCCTGCTCGAACCGATCATCATGGTGGTGCTGGGCACAATCGTCGGCGGCATGGTGATCGCGCTGTACCTCCCGATCTTCAAACTCGCCGGCACGTTCTAAGCCCCTAAAAGTCCCTCTCCCCGCGGGAGAGGGGTTGGGGTGAGGGTCCGCTCAAGCCATGCATGTCAAACCGCCTTTGCCCACCAATACCTTGATCATCGCCAAACGGTTGCGCGTCGGCAGCACCGACGCCGAGCAAAAACTTTGGTACTACCTGCGTGCACGACGTCTCGGCGGTTTCAAGTTTCGCCGCCAGCACCCACTACCGCCCTACGTCGTGGATTTCTAATGCGATGAACTGCGTCTGGTCATCGAACTCGACGGCTCACAACATAACGAGGAGACCGATGCGACACGCACACGCGCACTCGAACGTCAGGGTTTGCTTGTCGTGCGGTTCTGGGATAATCAGGTGCTGCAGGAAACCGAGGCGGTGCTTGAGGCGATTTTGAATATCACGCAAGTGCGTACCCTCTCCCCAACCCCTCTCCCGCCGGGAGAGGGGCTTTAAGCAAGGCCGCTGAATGCCCGATCTCCCCTTCGCCATCTGGATTTCCCTTGCTGGTGTGCTCGGCCTGCTGGTCGGCAGCTTTCTCAATGTGGTGATTCTTCGCCTTCCGGCGCGTATGGCCGCGGATTGGCGGCGGGAAGCGCATGAGGTACTGGAACTGGATGACGACGACGTGCAGCCGTTGCCGCCTGGCATCGTGCGCGAGCCTTCCCATTGCCCGCAATGCAAACATCGATTGTCGGCGCTGGACAATATTCCCCTGTTTGGCTGGCTGCTGTTGCGCGGTCGCTGCCGTTACTGCAAGACCAGAATCTCGATCCAGTACCCGTT
>JALYXN010000003.1 GCA_030947085.1 Pseudomonadota bacterium
CCCGGCGCTTCACATGCGCGCCGGTAAGCGGTGCCCTCTCTATTTGTGGTTCGCATCAAGGAACTCTCAACGAATCATTGCCGGTGCTGCTGAAGATCGAGGACGATCCGGATCGCCATGATCGGGCGCTGGTGTTCGTCAACGGCTGGCAGGTGGGCCGCTACATCAACGACATCGGGCCGCAACACGTCTTTCCGATACCCGCCGGCGTGCTCGATCCACACTGCCACAACACGCTGGCCATCGCGGTATGGAGTACCGGCGAAAAGGGCGGCATCGGCCATGTCTCGCTGATCAGCCAGGGCAACCTGCTCAGCCCTATGTCGGCTCTGCCGAATGCCGCACCGGTGTACGACAAGGAGAGTTATACGCGATGAGCCCCGAGGCCGATTCTTGCGCAGTCAATCGAGCGATCGCAAAGCCGCGACCACCACTGCGCAAGCGCTTCGACGCTTTTTTTCATACGTCGATGCAAGTCTTCCTTAACGCCTCGACGGGTTCAGCGACGGCGCATTTTCCGAAGGCCGGCGAGCCGCCCGACTACCGCAGTGATGCCGGCAACACTAACTGGCAGCCACGCGAAAACGTGAAATTGCGAGTGCGCTTCTGCAAGTACACGGCGCAGTTGTGGCATCTTCACCGAATGAACCCGACATCGAAAATCCTCCGCCCGACGAATGACGCCCGCTCCCCAACTGGTGCGAAGACCGACGGCCTGCCCGCCCGGGCGCGACGAATCCACACCTTGGCGCGCGTGCTGCTGGTGGGCGGCTTGCTGATCGGTAGCCTGTCGGCTGCGGCCACCGAATCACGCGCGCTCGACCACGGCTGGCAGGTTCGGCTTGCGGCGAATGCTGCCGCGGCTGCGAAAAAGCATCCGGGAGCCTCACGCTGGATCGATGCCACTGTACCCGGCAGCGTACAGATGGATCTGCTGCATGCCGGATTGATCCCCGATCCGTTTCTGCGCGACAACGAAGCGACCCTGCAATGGATCGGGCTGACCGACTGGGACTACCGGCTCGACTTCGACGTCGATGCAGCCACGCTGGCGCGCGACCATGTCGACCTGGTTTTCGACGGACTGGACACCTTCGCCGATGTCCGTCTCAACGGAAAAAAGGTGCTGGTGGCGGACAACATGTTTCGGCGCTGGCGGATTGCGGCCAAGAGCGCGCTGCACGTCGGCAGCAACACACTCACGATCTCGCTGCATTCACCGATCGCCAGGCTGCAGCCGTGGCTGCTGAAGCAGGCGTATGCCTTGCCCGGCGAGTTCGACTCGGCCTTCGGCGACGAGCCGGCGGGCAAACAGACGTCCAATTATGTGCGCAAGGCGAACTACCAGTACGGCTGGGACTGGGGCCCGCGGTTCATTACCGAGGGCATCTGGCAACCGGTGAAGCTGGAAAGTTGGAACACCCTGCGGCTTACCGACCTGCACATTGCCCAGCAGCACGTCGATGCGGACAGCGCGAAACTGCAGGCGCAGGTTGCCGTTACCGCCGACCACGCCGGCGAGGCCACAGTGCGGCTGAGTTGGCGCGCGCCGGACGGCCATACCGGTCAGACCGCTTCGGAAATGCAGTTGGCGCCGGGTGAAAACACCTTGTCGCTACCGCTGACCATCGACCAACCCCAGCGCTGGTGGCCGGTCGGTTACGGCAAACCCAACCTCTACGCTTTCCATGCCGAGGTGCTGATGGACGGCAAGGTGCTGGCCAAGGCCGATCGCGACACTGGCCTGCGCAGCGTCGAGCTGCGTCGCGACAAGGATCGCTGGGGTCGCAGCTTTGCCTTCGTGGTCAACGGCATACCGATCTTCGCCAAAGGCGCCAACCTGATTCCGTTCGACAGCTTCCCTTCGCGCGTCACCGATGCACAGATGGACCAGGTGCTCGGCTCCGCCCGTGACGCGCACATGAACATGCTGCGCGTGTGGGGCGGCGGCACGTATCTGGACGACGCGTTCTACGCCATGGCCGACCGCATGGGCCTGATGATCTGGCAGGACTTCATGTTTGGCGGCGCCATCCCGCCATATGACAAGGCTTTTCGCGACAACGCAAAGCAGGAGGCCATCGAGCAGGTGACGCGACTGCGCGACCATCCCTCGATCGTGCTCTGGTGCGGCAACAACGAAGTGCAGACTGGCTGGGAGTCGTGGCCCGATCGCGCCGCGTTCCGCAAGCAGATCGGCCCGGCCGAGACGGCAAAGGTGGAACAGGGCATGCGCGAATTGTTCGATCACACCCTGCGTGAGGTAGTGAAGCGCGAACAGCCGGACGTGCCGTACTGGGCCACTACGCCCGGTACCGACATGAAAGGGCCGGCCAACGTCCCCGACGACGGCGACATGCATTACTGGGACGTCTGGTCGGGCAAGGCCAAGCCGGCCGAGGCCTACCTCGATATCACGCCGCGCTTCCAGTCCGAGTACGGATTGCAGTCGATGCCAGTGATGAAGACGATCCGCGCGTTCGCCGGGGCGGGCGACCTGTCGGTGAATTCCAAGGTGATGCGCGCGCACCAGAAGTACGACAAGGGCAACGGCAACGAGCGCCTGCTCAAATACATCCGTCGCGGCTACGGTGAGCCGAAGAGCTTTTCCCGTTTCGTTTATTTGAGCCAGCTGATGCAGGCCGACGGCATCGAACTGGCGGTGGATCACCTGCGCAGCCAGCGACCGCGCACGATGGGTTCGCTGTACTGGCAGCTCAACGACGTATGGCCCGGCGCCTCGTGGTCAAGCATCGACTGGTACGGACGCTGGAAGGCGCTGCAGTTCCATGCGCGGCGCTTTTATGCCCCGGTGCGCGTCGCACCGATCCGCCACCACGGACGCACGCAGGTATATCTGATTTCCGATCGCACTCAACCGATCGACGCACAGCTGCGCGTGCGGGTGATGTCGATGGACGGCACCGTGCGCTACGACCATACCGAGGCAGCGAAAATCGCGCCACTCGCCAGCACCCGCGTATTGGATCTGACGGATGCCGCACTGTTGCACGGCGGCAGCGCCGCCAACACCATCGCCGTGTTTGAGCTGCTGCAGGACGGCAAGCTGCTGTCGCGGCACCTGCTCTACTTTGATTCCGCGCCCAAACTGCAGTTGCCCGATCCCGCGCTCAGCGGGAGTTTGGTCGCCCATGGCGACGGCTACCGGCTTACCGTGCAGGCGAGACGCTTTGCGCGGGGTGTCTGGATCGACTTCGGCGATCGGGATGCCAAGCTTTCGGACAACGCCTTCGACCTCTTGCCGGGCCAGTCGATGACGCTGGATGTGCACAGCGACGCCTCCATCGCTGCGCTGCGCACATCCCTGCGGCTGCATTCGCTGGCGGACGCGACGTCGGCACCTGACGGCACGCCTCGGACGGGCAAGTCTCCGCATTAGGCCTCTTCTTCACGGCTCGAGCCCGTCTACCAGATGAGGACTGCTGCATCGCACGACGCTCTGGAATCGCGTTGGATTTAGATCGATCCAAATTTTTTAGCAAAAAATGCTGCAGCGCAACGACGTGTACTTTAAAAATGCTTTAGGTTCAACGCATTGTCCCGTTCGGACAGAGCGTGAATACAACTCACATCAGTCAAATGCAGCGGCGCACCGGCGCCTCGCATGATCCATGCGAGTCAGGGATTTCCATAAGCTGTGCCGACCCGCCAAGCCACCCTGTGCCACGACCGCGCAACATCCATCCCGAAGCCACACGAGAGCTGCAGATGCCCACCAGTACCAGTCGACGCGACCTGCTGAAGATGTTCGCCCTTGCCTCGGGCAGCGCGATGGTCGGCGCACTGCCCGTTATGGCGCGCGCCTCGTCGGCGTCTACCGGGCCATTCATTTCCCGACGGCCGCCGCTCGCCCAGCGCAAGTTCACCAGTGCCGCGGTGGAGGCGCAGATCGCCCGCACCAAGACGGCCATCGGCGATCCCGAGCTCGCCTGGCTGTTCGAAAACTGCTACCCGAATACGCTCGATAC
>JALYXN010000005.1 GCA_030947085.1 Pseudomonadota bacterium
GCATCGCAATAGAAGACGCGGCCCAGGCCATGGCGGCGATAGGCGTTGGCGATCACGATCCGGTCGACATAGACGAATTGCGGGTAGTGCTCGGCGAACCAGCGGTAATTGGGGCTTTCGTAGTCGCCGCCTTCGCGCAGCGCAATCAGGAAACCTGCCAACTGATCGTCGACTTCGGCGACCCGAAAGTAGTCGGCGTGATCGTGGAGATAGCGCAACTGCAGCGCATCGAGGGCGAGGATGGAGCGACCGGCGGCGTTGTTGAGCGCCAGTACGGCATCCAGGTCGTGCTCGCGCACGTCGCGGATGACAAGGGCCATTCGTTGCTCCGCAATAGTGGATTCGGGAAACAAGACCGATGAGTGGCCTCGCGCAAAAACGCATTATGACATGTGGCTGTAGTCGTTACACGCGCGGATGGACATGTAAAACGTTTGTAAACAGTTGCAGCAGCGCATAGTTGCCCATGACTTTTCGCGCATTGCGCTAAACGCTGCCACGGCCAATGATGCGTTCATGCGCTGGCCATTTTTCAACCATATACGTTTGCTCCGCTATGCGGGCTTCTTCACCTATCTGTCAGTGGGCACCCCGCTGATTACCAATTGGGCGGTCGAGCGGCTCAACCAACTGCAACGTCCCAATTTTTCGCTGCTCTTGTGGACCCTGTGCTATCTGGTTTACGGACTCATGTATTGGCTGCTGACCAGCAACCTGGGTTCCCGTCGGTATCCCGTGCTCAAACTGATGGGGTTGACGTTGATGACCGCGGCGGCGGCGGCGGTGGGCTGGTACAGCCTGAGCGGGCTGTCGGCGATGTTGATGGTGGTGGCCTCGCTGGTGCTGCCATGGCTGCTGCCATTCTGGCTCGGCGTGTTCTGGCTGATATTGCAGCAGTTGAGTCTCGTGTTGATCTTCGCCACGTATCCCGCCTTCGACCATAGCCTCGCGCTGAGCTTCCTGCAGGCGAGCATCTATCTGGGCATCTCCGTCCTGGTGTTCGTGACCTCGACCGTAGCGAGCCAGCAGGCCGAGGAGCGCGAGGTGCAGCGCAGGCTGAACTCCGAACTGCGCGCTACCCGCGCGCTGCTGGCCGAATCCAGCCGGATCGCCGAGCGCATGCGCATCGCGCGGGATCTGCATGATCTGATCGGCCACCACCTGACCGCGCTGAGCCTGAACCTCGAAGTGGCCAGCCATCTCACCAATGAAGCGGCGGGCGCGCATGTGCGCAAGGCGCAGAGCACGGCAAAACACCTGCTGGCCGACGTGCGTGAGGCAGTAAGCGAACTCAGGCAGGATGACGCCATCGATTTGACCCAGGCTTTGCGCGGCCTCGCCGACGGGGTGCCCGGTCTCCATGTCCACGTCATCATGCCGCCGCGTTTCAGCGTCGAGGATCCGCTGCGGGCACAGGTCCTGCTGCGCTGTGCCCAGGAGATCATCACCAATGCCGCGCGGCATGCCGGCGCGCGCAATCTCTGGCTGAATTTTGCCTATGCTGGCGAAAGTCTGGTTGGGTTGCACGCGCGCGACGATGGGCAGGGGGTAGACAAGCTGGAGCCGGGCAATGGGTTGTCAGGGATGAGTGAGCGGCTGGCCGAGTTCGGCGGCAGCCTGACTCTGGATACCGGCCTGAGTCGCGGCTTCGCCCTGACCATACGCTTGCCCTTGGGGGAGCAGACGGCGCTGGCTCATGCACCTTCACGATTTGAACCGCCGGCGCTGCATGTCACGTGATGTGGGCGATTGCCCGCAGCGTGCGAGAATGCGTTGCCGCGGATGAGTTAAGTTCACCGCGCCCTGTGCCGTACCCGATTCACGATTGCTCGAGGATTCACGATGATTTCCGTTTGTCTCGTCGACGACCAGAATCTGGTTCGCCAGGGGGTCCGTTCGCTGCTCGACCTGTCCGAGGACATCCGGGTGGTGGCTGAATGCTCCGATGGCGCGCAAGCCGTGCAGGATATTCCGCACATCAAGCCCGACGTGGTGTTGCTGGACTTGCGCATGCCCAACATGAGCGGGCTGGAAGTACTGCAGGCCCTGTCTGCCCGCAGTGAGCTGCCGCCGACCATCATTCTCACCACGTTCGATGATGACCAGCTAGTGCTACAGGGCCTCAAGGCTGGCGCACGCGGTTATCTGCTCAAGGACGTATCGCTGGAACAACTGGTCGAAGCGGTACGCACGGTGGCAGCCGGTGGTTCGCTGGTGGCGCCGATGGTGACCCAGCGACTGATGGCCGGCGTGGCGCGGATGCAGAACCAGTTCACCAGCCTGGAGCAGCCCGACCCGCTGACGGAGCGGGAGACCGAGATCCTGCGGCTGTTGTCGGGGGGGTACAGCAACAAGGAGATCGCCAATTCCCTCAAGGTGGCCGAGGGAACCGTGAAAAACCACGTTTCCAACATTCTTTCCAAGCTGGGGGTGCGTGATCGCACCCGTGCCGTGTTGAAAGCGCTGGAGATGGGCATCGTCTGAGTCCGGGTGGCCTCCCCGGACGCAAATGGGGAGCGTGTGCGGCTTGCGCCAGCTCGATTTTCAACCTTCCGTATCTGCAGTGGTTGCGGATAGCGTTCCAGCCCGTGAGCAAGTAACATCCCAACTTCGGCGTTTGCCGACCCCCTTCCACGCCCCCAGGGCAGGCCTGTACGGCGGTTGGGGCGACATTTTAGGTATGGCGTAAAGACGCTTCGGAGAACTCTGGAATGATGCGTGTCTTTGAATTTCTGGTTGCTCTGATCATCGTTGTGGTGATCGGTGTGGTGGCAGCGGTAGTTATGCCGAGCAGTGGTCATGTCGAGCGTTCGCTGGTCATCGGCAAGGACATGCGTCAGGTGTATGACGTACTCGACAACTATCGTCGCCTGCCGGACTACTCGGTGCTGCGCTCGATGGACAAGGACGTGAAGTTCAGCTTTTCAGGCAAGGCCTATGGCCCAGGCGCCGAAATCAGCTGGGACAGCAGCAATGAGAAAGTGGGCAAGGGCAACCTGACCATTGCCAGTGCGAAGCCCGGGTTCGACCAGATCAAGAGCACGACCAACGATGCGAGCATCGTCTGGAATCTCGACAGCACCTGGCGTGGCATGGACAAGCACTTTACGCTCGACATGAAGCGTCAAGGCAGTCGCGGCCAGCTCACCCAGGTCACCTGGTCGTATGACGTGGCTTACGGCTGGAACCTGGTCAACCGGTTTGCCAATCTGTACATCCATGGTGATCCCGACCAGTTCATTCAGTTCGGCCTGAACAATCTCCAGAACGTTCTGGCAGGTGTTCCGAATATCGACTACAGCTTGTTGGTGCCTTACATCGAGCAGACGCAGCCGACGCCCGTGCTGCTGGTCTCAACCTCGATTGAGCGCAAATCCGGTCTGGATGGTCTGAATGAGGCGGTGGCAAAAGCCAAGACCCAGATTGACGCGGCGGCCAAGAAGCTCGGTGTCAACATCACCGGTCCGCGCATCCTGATCACCACCAATTACGGTGATGAAAACTACACCTTCGATGTGGCATTTCCGATTGACTCCAGCACCCTGACGCTGGACGGCCAGAGCGAGCAGCTGACCGCCGAGACTCCGATGACGCTGGAAGAGGCGACTGCAGCGCCGGCCGTGGCAAGCAGCACTGGCCCCGCCGCGGCAAGCAGCGCCGGCGCCGCTGTACAGATCGCTGTCGGCAGCAAGGATCGTCAAGGTCGGCTGGTGGTGGACAACGACGTGCGCGCCACCCTGGCGTTCGGCGGCTCCGCCCTGAAGGGCGTCTGGAACGGAACGTTCGCAGGCGTACCCCAGATCCGCGACATGCTGAAGGCGTATGCACAGACGCATGGCTACCAGTTCGATGTGGTCGTGCATCGTTCCTACGACATTCTGGTGCAGCCGGAAGTGGTCGATGAGGGTGGCAATATCACCACTTATGCGAAGTACAACGTATTCCTGCCGGTGACGGATGCTCCGGCACAGACGCCGGAACAGGAAGCGGGCATCCAGCCACCCTCGCTTGATAACGCTCCGGCTTCGTCCGCCAGCGCGCCGGCGTCGGCAGGTAGCAGTGCGCCAGCTGCCACAAGCAGCAGTGCTCCTGCCGAGGCCGCCAGCGCGGGCAAATAATCGGCCGGGTGAAACAGGCTTGCGAAGGCTCTTCCGTCGAGGAAGGGCCTTTTCGCGTTCCGGATGACGAGATTCGCGGGAGTTCGCCGCTACCGGCGGCGAGTGACCGACGGGGTAACCCGGTTGTGTTACATGCCAGGCTGCCGCCGCACGGTTCAGCCGGGTCCGTCGTTTTATTTTGCCAAAGCCAGCAGCGGACATGATCGAAACCGACAAGCTCACCCGATGCTATGGCAGCCTGACTGCCGTTGATGGGCTGACCATGTGTGTCCAACCCGGCCAGGTGCTGGGGCTGCTTGGGCCCAACGGGGCGGGCAAGTCCACCGCGATGCGCCTGATTGCGGGGTTTCTGGTGCCAACCTCGGGTTCCGCTCGCGTGTGCGGCTTGGACGTCAGCAAGGAGCCGCTGAAGGTCAAACGTGCCTTGGGCTATCTGCCTGAGGGCGCGCCGAGCTACGGCGAGATGACTGTGCGCGAGTTTCTGCAATTCATCGTGCGCATCAGGGGCCTCAAGCCGGAAGCGGGCTTTCGCCGTTTCGACGCCGTGGTGCAGCAGCTGCAGCTGGAAGAGGTGCTGAATACCTGTATCGAAACCCTTTCGAAGGGGCTGCGGCGACGGGTCGGTCTGGCTCAGGCGATCCTGCATGATCCGCCGGTACTGATGCTCGACGAGCCTACCGACGGTCTGGATCCCAACCAGAAGCACGCCGTGCGGCAATTGATCGACGTCATGGCGCGCGATCGAACGATTCTGATTTCCACTCACTTGCTGGAAGAAGTGCATGCGCTGTGCAACCGGGTGGTGATCATTGCCGGCGGCAAGTTGCTGGCCGATGCCACGCCTGCCGAGCTGGAAGCGCGCTCGCGCTATCACGGCGCGGTGTCCTTCAGCGCGCCGGGCAGTGCCATGTCACAGGAAATGCTGGGTCGATTGCCACAGGTGTCGAGTATCGAGGTGGATCCACTGGATGGCCGGATTACGGTGTTTCCCCGCGAAGGCGAGCACATTCTCGAACCGGTGGAAACGCTGCTGCGGCAGCAAGGTCTGGAGATCTCGGAAATTCAACTCGAGCGCGGTCGACTGGACGAGGTGTTCCGGCAGATCACGGTCGGTGACGGCGGCGGCGATGGAGCCAAGCCGTGAGCCCCTTGACGGCGGTGATGCGGCGGGAACTGCGCAGCTACTTTGTGACCCCGGTGGCCTACGTGTTTCTGGTCATCTTTCTCTCGCTTGCCGGCATTCTGACGTTTTATGCCGGTGACTTCTACGAGCGGGGGCAGGCCGACCTGCAGCCTTTCTTCGTGATGCATCCCTGGCTCTATCTGATTCTGGTGCCAGCGATCACCATGCGCATGTGGGCCGAGGAAGCCGATGGCGGCACGCTGGAACTGCTGCTCACGCTACCGCTATCACTGTGGCAGGCCATGCTGGGCAAGTTCTTCGCTGCATGGCTGTTCATCGGTTTGGCGCTGGCGCTGACATTCCCGATCTGGATCACGGTCAATTATCTGGGCGCCCCGGACAACGGTGTAATTCTTTCTAGTTACCTGGGCAGTTGGCTGATGGCCGGCACATTTATTGCGATCGGTGCCTGCATGTCGGCACTTACCCGCAGTCAGGTGGTGGCGTTCATTCTCACCGCCCTGGTCTGTGTGCTGCTGATCCTGGTCGGCCAGCCGCAGGTGCTGGATTTTTTCCAGGGCACGGTGCCGCGCAGGCTGGTTAACGCGGTAGCCCATCTGTCGATGCTTCGTCATTTCGAAGCGATTTCGCGAGGCGTGCTGGATCTTCGTGACATGGTCTATTTCGTGCTCAGCATGATCGGCTGGCTGCTCGCCGGCGTGCTGTTGCTCGACATCAAGCGGACACGCTGACGCCATGCCCGGTTTTCGCCTTCCACCGATGTTTTCCAGGCCGTTGCGGCTTACCCGAAGCGGAGCCCTGCAAGCGGTGCTGGTCTTGCTGGTGCTGGTGTTCGTGCCGCTGATCGTTGCCAGCAGCCGCTGGCTGAATGCTGCACGCATCGATCTCACGACCGACAAGCTGTACACGCTTACGCCCGGTACCCTGCATATCGTCGACACCTTGCAACGCCCCTTGCGGCTGACCCTCTACTTCTCCAGCCACGCCGCCCGCGACCTGCCGCAACTGCGCAGCTACGAGCAACGTGTGAATGAAATGCTGCAGGAGATGGTGGCGCGTTCGCACGGCCGGATCCACTTGCAGGTCATTGATCCGGTGCCGTATTCCGACGACGAGGCGAGCGCTGAAGGGGCCGGACTGAATGCGGCCAATGGCGGCAGCAATGGTGAACGGGTATTTTTCGGTCTGGCCGGGAGCTCGCTCTCGGGCGCTGCCGACGGCGGCAACATGCGTGACCGGGTGGCGGAACGATCGCTGGCGATTGCGTTTTTCGACCCCTCGCGCGAGGCCTTTCTCGAGTACGACATTGCCAAACTGCTGTACGAGCTGAATCAGTCCAGCAAGCCGGCGATCGCCGTTATCAGTTCGCTGCCGGTTGAAGGAAACCCGATCCTCAGCGAACAGCGCTGGTCGATTCTGCAGGAGCTGGATCAACTGTTCGATGTGAAAACCCTCGATCCGGCGTCGCTCAAGACGATCGACAGCCGCATCAAGGTGGTGCTGCTGATCCAGCCGAAAGATCTTTCCGACGATGCGCAATACGCCATCGATCAATACGTGTTGCACGGCGGGCATCTGGCGGTATTCGTCGACCCCGATGCGGAACTCGACAACTCCCCGTATGCGCCCGATAGCGTCACGGTGCCGGATCACAGCTCGAACCTGCCACGGCTTTTCAGTGCATGGGGGGTGAGCTACGACCCGCAGAAAGTGGTGCTCGATCGAGCGCGCGCCTTGCAGATCGAACTGTCCGGCAGCAACCTCAACCATCCGGCGATGCTGGACCTGGGCGTTCAGGAGCTCAATCACAACGATGTGGTGACATCGAGCCTGCAGCGGATCAACGTGTCCACCGCCGGCTACTTCGATTTGGCGGCGGATGCGACGACTCGCCTGACTCCGCTGCTTCAGAGCAGTGCGGAAGCTGAGGTCGTACCGACGCAGCGGGTGCTCGACGCCGCAGGCGATCCGACCCGGTTGCTGCAGGATTACAAACCGGACAATACGCATTATGTACTCGCCGCCCGTCTGCGCGGAACCTTCAACAGCGCGTTTCCGGAACGCGCTGGCAGGCCGGGTTACAAGGCCCATTCGGCGCCCCATTCAGAGATCATCCTGGTCGCGGACACGGATATGCTGAGTGATCGGTTGTGGGTTGAACCGCAAACGATGCTCGGCCAGCAGATGATGCGTATTTTTGCCAACAACGGCGATTTCGTGACCAATCTAGTCGATAACCTCAGCGGCTCGTCGGCCTTGCTTTCGATCCGCGGGCGTTCCACATCGCAGCGGCCCTTCACCCGCGTGCAGGCCTTGCGCAACGTGGCCGATCAGAAGTTTCTGCAGAAGGAGCAGGAACTGGAGCAGGAACTGGCTGACACCCGTCGCCGGCTGGACGAGTTGCAGCCCTCCAAGGGCCAGCACGCAAGCACGATGACGCCAGAGCAGCGCAGCGAGATCGAGCAGTTCAGGCAGCGCCAGTTGGCGATCAACAAGGAATTGCGTGATGTGCAACATCAGCTCAACGCCGAGATCGATGCACTCGGGTTGCGCCTGAAGGTCATCAATATCGTGCTGGTGCCGGGCCTGGTGGTACTGATCGGCCTGATTTTCGGCTGGCGTCGCGGGCGGCGCAGCCGGATGCGACGGTGATGGCGGCAATCTGTCGCAACCGCGGCAGGCCGCTTCGGCAGACGCCGATCGCACGCGCGATTATGCTGATGGACTAGCGATTATCGGCTGGCGGTCCTCGTTGGTCAGGCATGCAGGTGCAATGAATTGATGGCGACGTTGTTGAAATGGATGGTGCCGTGGGAATTCTCGTGGGTTTTTCTTGCGACGTTCCTGTTCGCCTGCGTGCTTTATTGGCGCGGCAGTCGTCGCCTGAAAGTGAGCTTCAGCCGCAAGCTGGCGTTCTGGTCCGGCATGGCCATCATCTACCTGTCATTGCACACCTATCTCGATTACTACGCCGAGCATGAATTCTTCATGCATCGCCTACAGCAGTTGTTGCTGCACCATGTCGCGCCGTTGCTGATTGTCACCGCCTTTCCGGTCAGTGCGCTGCGCGCCGGCCTGCCGTTGCGCTGGCGGGTGCGCTTTCTTCTTCCGCTGCAGCGTTCATGGCCATGGCGGCTGGTAATGGGCGTACTGATGAATCCCACCGTGGCGTCGGTGCTGTTCATCGTTTTCGTGCTGATCTGGCTCATACCCGATCTGCAGACACTGGCCATGCTCGACTGGCGGGTGTATCGGTTCATGAACTGGACCATGCTGATCAGCGGCTTCGCCTACTGGTCGCTGGTACTGGATCATCGGCCGCACCCGCCCGGTCGCATGGTGGCCGGGATGCGCGTGCTTTCGCCCGCCATCACCATGACTCCGCAAATACTGGCCGGTGCCATCGTCACCTTTTCCCGCACCGATCTCTATCCGATTTTCGAAATCTGCGGTCGGGCCTTCAGCTTCGATGTGCTCACCGGGCAGCTGATCGGCGGTCTCATCACCTGGGTGCCGGCCGCCATGATCGAGTCGATCGGTGGACTGATGGCGTTGCGTCACTGGCTGCGCCTGTCGCGAAGCGGGCGTCTTTCAGGGCGCCTCCCGCGGCGACAGCCAGCGACGCGGCTCCCGGCGGCGGATATGCCTGGCCACAGATAGCCTGACCTTTCAGTGCGTGGCGTTGTTTGCTTCACCATCACCCATCGCGTTGGCTGGCCGCGCGCGGAAATCCGTTGACAGGGTGCTGCCATCGGCGAATTTCAGCGACACCTTGACGGTGTCGCCGGGCCTCACTGGCGTACTGGCTTGCATCAGCATGAGGTGGTAGCCCGCTGGCGCGAGCACGGCCTTTCCGCCCGCCGGGATGGCGAGCGTGTCGACCATCATCATACGGCTCATACCGCCTTTGGTGGAACTGTAATGCAGCATCACGCGGGCATATGCCGGGCTGCTGGCAGCGGTCAGCGCGATTGCCTGATTACTGTCGTTATTCAGCGTTACGTAAGCGCCTGCGGGCAAGTTGCCGGGCAATACTCGAATCCACGCGTGGCTGGCGTGCACGTGCTCGGCGTCCGTGGCGTGGACGCCCACGGAAAACAGCAGGCCGGCCAGCAGCAAGGGCAAGGTATGAGATTTTATGAGTGCGCTCCCTTGTCGAGAAGCAGGTGCAGGTCGTGCACCAGATCGTCGTGCGAGGCGGATGGTGTCGCCAGCAGGCGTGCCTTGCCGTGGCGATCGAAGACGTAAATCGCCGAACTGTGGCTGACCTCGTAGTTGCCGTCGGCAGAAGCCGGCTCGCGGGTAAAGGCCGAACGATAGCGCTTGCTCAGCGCCTCGGTCGCGCCCGCCGTGCCGGTCAGGCCGACGGCGTGGGAGTCGAAGGCGTGGACATAGGCGTGCATCACCTTTGGCGTATCGCGTGCGGGATCGACGCTGACAAAGAGAATTCGCACATTGTCAGCCAGTGGTCCCAGGCGCTGCATCACCACGTGCAGCTGGGCCATGGTCAGCGGGCAGACATCGGGGCAGTGCGTGTAACCGAAATACAGCAGCACCACCTTGCCGCGATAGTCTGCACCGGTCACGGCCTTGCCCTGGTCATTAATGAGTTTGAAGTCGAGGTCGGGCATATGCCCGCTGATGTTGGTCAGTCGAAACGGCAACGGTTCGCTGCGCTGGCATCCACCCAGCAGCAGGCCCAGAAGCAACAGCAACAAGAGCAAGGGCAGAAATGTGCGGCGGGACTTCGTGCGAGAATTCGTGATCTTCATCTGTCCAAGCATACGTTGCCGGACAACGCGTACAAGGGATTTCGCAACGATGCGACAAATTGTCAGTACGCGGGCCGGCCTGCTGGTGGGCATGGCGGGCGCCAGTGGGGTACTTCTGGGCGCCTTCGGTGCGCACGCGCTGCAAAACGTGCTGGATCCGCAGGCACGCGAGCTCTGGCATACCGCGGTGAACTATCACGTCTGGCACGCGCTGGCGCTGGTGTTGGCGGTGGGTCTGGGGCAAGGTCGCAGCGGTCGCGTTTCGATGGCGGGGTTCGCCATCGGCATCGTGCTTTTCAGTGGAAGCCTGTATGCATTGGCGCTGGGCGCACCATGCTGGACGGGAATCATCACGCCCTTCGGCGGACTCGCTTTCA
>JALYXN010000009.1 GCA_030947085.1 Pseudomonadota bacterium
AGTCTCTCCTTCATCACCGCGCAGATCCACATGTTGCGCACCGCGATCACAGGCCAAGCCTGATGTCGCTGTTCTCTATATTCAATGTCGCCGGCTCCGGCATGGCCGCGCAGTCGCTGCGACTCAATACGGTGGCCAGCAACCTGGCCAATGCCGACAGCGTGGCCGGTTCGCCGGAAGCGGCCTATCGCTCGAAAGAGCCCCTGATTTCAGAGATCCAGCAACAGTCGCTTGCCGGCGCCAGTACGGGCCATGCCGGCGATGCTGCCGATGGCGGCGTCCAGGTGCTGGGCGTCACCGAGAGCCAGGCCGCGATTCCCAGTCGCTACGAGCCGGGCAATCCGCTAGCCGATGCCGACGGTTACATCTATTCCAGCAACGTCAATCCGGTGGACGAGCTGGTCAACATGATTTCCGCCTCGCGTTCGTACCAGAACAACGTCGAGGTCATGAACACCACCAAGCAGCTGATGCTGAAGACACTGACGATCGGCCAATAGAGGCAACGGAGCTCACCATGACTACGGTCAATATCAACCATGCGGCGGCAAACAGCCCGAGTTCCCCGGTCGGGTCGACGGTTTCCGCCAGCCTGTCGCAGGCAGACTTCCTGAAGCTGATGACGGCGCAGCTGCAGGCGCAGGATCCGACCCATCCGGTGGACAACACCCAGTTCGTTTCGCAGATGGCGCAGTTCAGCCAGCTTTCCAGTAGCCAGGACCTGCTCACGTCGGTGAACGGACTGACCAGCACCTTGAGCAGTTCGCTGCAGACCTCGCAGGTGCTGGGTTCGGCCAACTTGGTCGATCGGCAGGTGCTGGTGCCCTCGTCCACCCTCAACTACAGCGGCAGCACCGTGACCGGGGCCGCCAACGTCAGCAGCACCGGCGACGTCCGCGTGAGCGTGCTCGATGCCACCGGAAAGTCAGTACGCAGCCTGGATCTGGGCACCCAGAACAGCGGGCTTTCGCAATTCACCTGGGACGGCAAGGACGACAGCGGCAACACCGTGGCGCAGGGCGCGTACACGCTGGCGGCCAGCAGCAATGGCAGTTCGCTGGATACCTATGCGGCCGGCAAGGTGACTGCGGTCGGGTATGGCGGAAGCAGCATGGGGACCTATCTGCAGGTGGCCGGGGTTGGCGGGGTTCCGCTCACTCAGGTGGCACAGATTCTCTGATGCACCGGCGTCACTCTTTCAATTTTTCGAGGAATTCATCATGGCTTTGAGTACGGCGCTCAGCGGAATCAATGCGGCACAGGCGGATCTGAATGTCATCGCCAACAATATCTCGAACGCGAACACGACTGGCTTCAAGGGATCGCGGGCGCAGTTCGCCGATGTTTTCGCGGTGACCGGATCCAATCTGAACTCCACCGCGACCGGCAGTGGCACTCGCCTGCAGAACGTCGCGCAGCAGTTTGCGCAGGGTGATGTCGCCACCACCAACAACAGTCTGGATATGGCGATCAGCGGCAATGGCTTCTTCGCGATCAACGACGGCACCGGTGTTACCTACACCCGGGCCGGAGATTTCCAGAAAGATCCCAACAACAACATCGTGACCCCCAGCGGTGCGTTCCTGCAGATCTATCCTTCCACCGGCGCTGGCGGCTTCGACACCAGTACCTTGAGCAACCTGCAATTGACGGCGGCGCAAAGCAATGCCACGCCGACCTCGCTGGTGACCATGACCTCGAACCTGCCGGCGAACGCGACCGTGCCAGTCAACCCCTTCAGCACCGCTGATGCCACCAGCTACAACGCCGCCACCCCGGTCACCGTCTACGATTCGCAGGGCGGCTCGCACCAGGGCACGGTGTATTACGTAAAGACTGCCACCAACAGCTGGAATGCCAACCTCTACGTGGCTGGGACCAGCGCCGGTACGCGGGCACTGACCTTTGACGTGAACGGCAATCTGACGACACCAGCCGGCGGCAGCCTCCCATTCAACCCGGTAAATCTCGGCAACGGCTCGGCGCCCTTGTCGCTGACCGTCAACGTGTCCAATACCACTCAGTTTGGCACCGCCTATTCGCCTGGCACGATTACCCAGAACGGATATGCAGCAGGCACCTTTTCGTCGATCGACATCGACAGCAAGGGCGTGGTGACGGCGAACTATTCGAACAACCAGAGCGCCCAGATCGGTCAGATTGCACTGGCAAACTTTGCGAATCTGCAGGGTCTTCGCCAGCTGGGAAAAAGCAGCTGGGCGGCAAGTGGGGACTCCGGTGTTGCGGTCATGGGCACGGCCGCGACCGGGCAGTTCGGCAGCGTCCAGTCCGGAGCATTGGAGGGGTCCAACACGTCCGACACGACATCGCAGCTGGTTAACATGATCCAGGCACAGCGCGACTACCAAGCAAACGCACAGGTGCTCGGCACCACCAGTACGCTCGCCAATGCGCTGTTCCAGGCTGTCTCCAGGTAATCGGCGGCCATGGATCGTTCCCTTTATCTTGCCATGACCGGGGCCACGCAGATGATGCGTGCGCAGGAGGCGGTCAGCAACAACCTGGCCAATGCCTCCACCGTCGGCTTCAAGAGCGAGTTGAGCGCCTTCAAGAGCTTGCCGGTGCTTGGCGCGGGCCTGGCGACGCGCAGCAATGCCGTTGCGGTGGGGCTCGGCCAGGATCAGGGGCAAGGCGCCACCACCAGCACGGGTCGACCGCTCGACGTGGCACTCAACGGTCGTGGCTGGATCGCGGTGCAGTCGCCGGACGGCTCCGAAGCCTATACCCGGGCGGGCGAACTGCAACTGACTTCCGCCGGCCAGCTGACCGACGCCAAGGGCAACCCGGTGATGGGCAGCTCGGGGCCGATCAGTCTTGCCGACAGCGAGCACATCAGGATCGGTGAGGACGGCACGATTTCCGCCGTACCGGCCGGTGACGGGCCGAACACGGTGGCCGCGCTGGATCAGATCCGGCTGGTCAATCCCGACGTGAGCGAGATGACCCAGGGCAGCGACGGCCTGATGCACATGGCCAATGGCGGGAAGGCCGAGATCGATCCTGATGTGCGGGTCACCTCCGGCGCGCTGGAGTCCAGCAACGTCAATGCCTCGGCCGAATTGGTGAAGATGATCGCGTTGTCGCGTCAGTACGACATGCAGATCAAGTCGATCAAGAGTACCGAAGACAACGCCGCCGCCGCCGCCAAACTTCTGCAGTCGAACTGACCGACGACTGCCAATTTTCTGGAGTGACTGACCATGCTTTCTTCCCTTTGGATCGCCAAGACCGGCCTCGATGCGCAGCAGACGCGCATGGACGTCATAGCCAACAACCTGGCCAATGCGAACACGACCGGCTTCAAGACGTCGCGTGCATCGTTCCAGGACCTGATGTACCAGAACAAGGGCCAGCCCGGCGGCCAGACCACGCAGCAGACCCTGTCACCATCCGGGCTGATGCTGGGCACCGGCGTGCGCGTGGTGGGTACCGCCAAGTTGTTCACCCAGGGCAGCATCACGCAGACCGGCAACTCGCTGGACGTGGCGATCCAGGGCAGCGGTTTCCTGCAGGTAAGCATGCCCGACGGCAGCACGGCGTACACCCGTGATGGTTCACTGCAGACCGATGCCAACGGCCAGCTGGTAACGGCCAACGGTTATCCGCTGGATCCGCCGGTGACCCTGCCGAGCAATGTGCAGAGCATCACCATTGGCAACGACGGCACGGTCTCGGCCACCACCAACGGCACGGCGGCATCGGTGCAGGTAGGCGCGCTGCAACTGGCCAACTTCGTCAATCCGGCCGGCCTTGAGGCACGCGGCGACAACCTGTATGTGGAAACCAGCTCCAGCGGCTCGCCCCAGACCGGTCAGCCGGGGCTGAATGGCCTGGGCACGCTGGCGCAGGGCTCGCTGGAATCCTCCAACGTCAACGTAGTGGGCGAGATGGTCGACATGATCGAGACCCAGCGCACCTATGAAATGAACTCCAAGGCGATCAGTGCCACCGACCAGATGCTGCAAAACCTGACGAACAAGATGTGAGCATGGCATGCCTTCGATGACTTCAATCCTGCGTGGGCTCACCGCGCTGAGCTGGCTGTTGCTGACTGGCTGTGTCACGCACATCGTGCACGACGACTCGCAGTGGGCCGCGACCGCGCCGACCGAGGTCGATCAGGCAACGCCCGCCGATGGTTCGATCTACCACGATGCGCAAAGCCTGGAGCTGTTCGCCGATTCACGTGCGCATCGCGTGGGAGACATCCTCACCGTGGTACTGCAGGAAAGTACCCAGGCCAGCAAGAAGGCCACCACCAGCACCAGCAAGAACGACAGCGTAGCGCTTGCCTCGCCGACCATCCTCGGGCAGCCGCTGACGATCGGCGGCAATCCGGGGACCATCGGCTTGAACGGAAAAAATGCCTTCGACGGCGCCGGTTCGAGCAGCCAGAGCAATCAGCTCAGCGGCCAGATCACGGTCACGGTGGCCAAGCGACTGTCCAACGGCAACCTGTTCGTGCGTGGCGAAAAATGGCTGACGATCAACCAGGGTCAGGAGCTGGTGCGCATTTCCGGCATCGTGCGTCCGCAGGACATTACCCAGGACAACAGTATTCCCTCGACGCGCGTGGCCGATGCGCACATTGCCTATACCGGGCGCGGGTCGCTCGCCGATGCGAATACGCAGGGCTGGCTGGCGCGCTTCTTTAATTCCAGGTGGATGCCGTTCTGATGAAACAGCGCCGAATGATGAGGCCCGAGGCGCTATGTGCCCCCGCGGCAGAACCCGCAGGCGGCATCCATGGCCGGCCGGCGGTGCCGATGCAGCGCACGGGTCTACGCGAAGGCAGGCGAGCTGGCGAATGGCGCCGCATCGCGATACGCAACGTGCTCTCGCGCTGTCGCGCTATCGGTACGCTTATGCTGGCCGGCCTGATGCTGGGACTGGCGGTGCCGGCCTATGCCGACAGGATCCAGGACCTGGCTTCAGTCGGCGGCGTGCGCAGCAACCAGCTGATCGGCTATGGCCTGGTGGTCGGCCTGGATGGCAGCGGCGACCAGACCACGCAGTCGCCGTTCACCACCCAGAGCCTGGAAAACATGCTGCAGCAGTTCGGCGTGACGGTGCCGGCAAGTGCCCGCCCGCAGCTGAAGAACGCGGCGGCCGTGGTGATCACCGCCAATCTGCCGCCGTTCGCCAAGCCGGGACAGAACATCGATGTCACGGTGGCGTCGATCAGCAATGCCAAGAGCCTGCGCGGTGGCCAGCTCTTGATGACCCAGCTGCGTGGCGCCGACGGCAATGTCTATGCGATCGCGCAGGGCAGTGTGGTGATCGGCGGCGCCAGTGCGCAGGGCAAGAGCGGCTCCAGCGTGCAGGTGAACATCGTCGACAGCGGTCGCATCCCCAACGGCGCGTCGGTGGAACGCAGCGTGCCCTCGTCGTTCGCCAAGGACGGTGATCTGATGCTCAATCTCAACACGCCGGATTTCACTACCGCCGCGCGCATCGCCCAGGCGGTGAACCAGGCCTACGGTGCGGGTACCGCGGCCGCCGTGGATGGCGGCTCGG
The DNA here is from genome assembly GCA_030947085.1 of Pseudomonadota bacterium. Taxonomy (GTDB): domain Bacteria; phylum Pseudomonadota; class Gammaproteobacteria; order Xanthomonadales; family Rhodanobacteraceae; genus Rhodanobacter. The sequence goes on from JALYXN010000009.1 coordinate 5,539, forward strand.
TTTCGGTGCGCTCGCCGCAGGACTCCTCGCAGAAAGTGGCCTGGCTGGGTGCGATCCAGAACCTCGAGGTCACGCCCGGCAGCCCGCCGGCCCGTGTGGTGATCAATTCACGCACCGGCACGGTAGTGATCGGTTCGGACGTGCGGGTCAGCGCCGCCGCGGTGGCCCATGGTTCGATCCAGGTCACCATCAGCGAGCAGCCGCTGGTCAGTCAGCCGGGGCCGTTCAGCAACGGTCAGACCGCGATCGTGCAGAGCAGCAGCGTGCAGATCAGTGAAGGCAGCGGACACATGTTCAAGTTCGATCCGGGCGTGAGCCTGGATACCATCGTGCGGGCGGTCAATCAGGTCGGCGCCGGGCCTAGTGATCTAATCTCGATCCTGCAGGCGCTGAAACAGGCCGGCGCACTGCATGCCGAGCTGGTCATCATCTGATGGCCATCGGTAGCGGCGCGGGCATGCAGAGCATCAACACCTGGACCGATTTGTCCGGGTTCAGCGCCTTGCGTCAACAGGCGCAGACCGACAGCAAGGCGGCCTTGCCGGTCGTCGCCAAGCAGTTTGAATCCATCTATACCCAGATGGTGCTGAAGTCGATGCGGGAAGCCAATTACGGTGACAAGCTGTTCGACAGCCAGGCCGGCGACGCCTGGCAGGGTCTGTTCGATCAGCAGCTTTCGGTGAGTCTGTCGAACAAGGGGCATGGCCTGGGCATTGCCGACATGCTGGTGCGTCAACTGGGCGGACATGCCGCCGGCGCTACGGCGGGCGTGCCGGGACAACCGGCGACTGACGGCGAGCCGGGCTCGCCGGCCGCGGCAAGCTCGGAAGACAACTGGAAAAAACGTTTGGGTGCCGCGGTTGACGCGGTCGGCTCGGCCAGCGAGAACGTATCCACGTGGGTGCCCGGTGACCCTACCGATTTTGTGCGGCAACTGGCGCCGTACGCGAAAAAGGCGGCCGAGAAGCTCGGTGTGTCGCTACGTGCGGTGCTGGCGCAGGCGGCGCTGGAAACGCAGTGGGGCAAGCACATGCCGACCCATGCCGATGGCAGCAGCAGCAACAACCTGTTCGGTATCAAGGCCGGCTCCAGCTGGGATGGTGGCCGGGTCAACGTGCCGACGCTGGAGTTCGAGGATGGGGTGGCGGTAAAGCGGCACGCTCACTTCCGCGCTTACGAATCGCCGCAGCAGTCGTTCGACGATTATGCCCACCTGATTGGTGACAACCCTCGCTACGCCGCGGCCATGGACAAGGGCGACGACGTGCTCGGTTTTGCCCGTGGGCTGATCAGTGGCAGCTACGCCACCGACCCGGCGTATGCGTCCAAGATTGCCGCCATCGCCAACGGTCCCTCCATGCGTCAAGCGCTGTCGGCGCTCAAGAACGCCGTCACATTGCCGACACCATCAGAATGAAGCGCCCAGGAATGACCCATGGCTAACATGCT
>JALYXN010000014.1 GCA_030947085.1 Pseudomonadota bacterium
ACGTCGTCGCCCTCCTGAATTTCCCGCTGCACCAGGCGCGGCGACATTTCGGCGCTTTCACCGATGATGAAGAACGTGGCCGGCACGTGTTTTTCCTTGAGGATATCCAGGATTTGCGGCGTCCACTCGGGGTCCGGGCCGTCATCGAAGGTCAGCGCGATCTTGTGCGGCAGGGTCCCGGCACGCTTGATGACGTAAGAGCTGGGAAGACTGGTGTAGCTCTCGTCGTCGATGCTGCCGTCGTGCTTGTCCACCGCGATGGTGCGAGCACCCGCGGAAGGCTTGGCGGTGATCTCCAGCACCTCGCCCTGACCCTCGATGTCGATGTCTTCACTCTGACCAATGGAGTGCAGCTTTTCGGGTGCGCTGGCACCGTAGGGCTGGCCGAGCACTGACCAGATCGACGGATCTTCCGCACCCAGTCGCCACACGGCATAGCCGTAAGGCTTGTAGTCGTCAGCGGCGTGGATCTGGTTGAAGGCGGTGACGCCGTCGAGAAACCAGACGTGGTGGGCGATGCCGTCGTCATCGGTGTAGTCGTAGTGCGGATTCTCCGAATCGGGATCGAAGGCGATGTCCGTCTGTGCGTCGGCCGCGCGATCCATCGCGTCCTGGAACGTCAGCGCCTCGGCGTTCCGGCCCTTGGCCCAGTCGTAGCCGTAACTGCCGATAGCGACGATGGTCCGGTCCGGGTCGAGCACTTTCATCCGCTTGTCCAGAGTTTGCTCGAACCAGTCTTCAGCGGCGATGCTGCCAGCGTCCTTGCCCGCCCAGTGCTGGTCGTAAGCCATCAGCAATTCGAAGTCGACGATGTTGGCATAACCGGCGTAATCCCAGTCCGCGTCATCGAACGGCACCGACAGCACCACGCCCCAACCGTGCGGACCGAAGGCATCGTCGAGTTCAGACAGGAAACTTTTGAGGTTCGGCTGTGCCGCTTCGGGAACCTCTTCGAAATCGATGGTCACACCCTGGAAATGGTTGCTGTCGAGAAACGCCACGATCTGTGCGATGCGCGCCTCGCGGGCAACGGGATCGGCCAGCATGCGGGCCAGGCCTTTGCCGTCCCAATTGCCATTCACCGCGTTCTGAAGCAAGGGCAGGATCGGCGTGGCCGGCTTCTGGGTGCGAATGAGGGTCAGCGCCTTCGCGTCGACGTTGGTATGCAGGGTCATGTCCGGACCGCTGACACTCATCCAGGTGGGAATCACCCAGTCCAGGGTCGGCAGCGTGCGCTTCAGTGAGGGATAACTGCTGTCGTCCCAGTTCACGTAGAAGCCGATCGCCAGCGGTCGGTCGGTCGGTTTGCCTAGCGACAACGGCCATGGGTGGGCGCCCGCGGGCCGTGCCCGCAAACGCGTCGGATGCAACTGTCGCTGGCGTGCGCGCACCTCGGCGGCCAGCCTGGCGGCAGGTTTCAGCAGTTCAGGTGCGGCTGCCTTGACACTCGCCAGGGCATGCCGCGGCTTGTCGGGACTGCCGATATGCAAGGCAGCCATGTTCGGACCAAAAAACAGGCTTGCCGCGCACGCGACCACAAACAGGGTGCTGACCACACCCGCAAACAGCGCCAGTCGTGAGACGTGGCTGGCGCGCCGCCCGGTCGGGTCGAAAAAAATCGGTTTTTTGTGCATGTTTGCTCACCGGCGGCGGACACGGAGCGTCGCCGGCCAGGGCGGCATTCTAAGCGGGTTTCGGCCCCAGTGGTGCAGTAACGGTGTGGCGTCGTTCAGGGGATCAACGGCCCCGGCATGGGCTTTCTGAAATCGTCCGGAGTCAGGCTGCGGGTAAGCCGGAAGACGCCCTGATGAACCTTGCGCGGGAGCACCACGTCGAGCACGGTGGTCTGGTGCGGTCCCAGCACGGTGAACAAATCATCGCTACCGGCGCTGGCGGCAAGCGCGTGGTGAACCAGGCCGGAAAGATCCACGGGATGAATGATCGCGCCGTACGGTCGGTGACTGGCGACCGCAGGGCGCAAGGTCTTGCGTTCATTACGCGGATCGGCCACCCGACCGCTGCCGGCCAGTAGCGAATAATTCAGGAACAGCGAGATCGTGGCGGGCTGTTTCGAGTGGGCCTGCCGGTCAAGCATGAATCCCTCCGGCATCAGGTCGACGCTCGCCGTGGAACCTGCAGTGAGCAGGAAGCCGGCGCCGCGCAGCGGCTCGCCGGTGTCATCGGCGAGCCGCACGATCAGCAGACTGCAGGGGTCGTGGATGTGCACGCGCGGAGCAAATGGGCCGGCGGGCTCCAGTTCCACCTTGTAGGCGTCGCGGTTGGCGTTTTCCGTCTCGAAGGCCGTGCAAAGGGCGACGTACTGGTTGAAGTTTCGGACTTGCAGACAGCGCAGCACGGTTTGCACGGTGGCGGTTTCAGCGCTGGACACAATGCCGTGGTCTGCGCCGCAGTGGGCCGCGTCAGGCATCAGCTTGAACGCACAGCGCGGGCCACGACTCAGGTTGAGAGACAGCGTGTCGATGCCACTGATGCCGGTGGCCCGCGGCGACAGCACCGCATGGCGCGCGTTGAGATTGGCTGCAGCGATACGCACCACGCCATCGGAACCATCCTCCCCGGTATAGCTGTTGAGG
>JALYXN010000061.1 GCA_030947085.1 Pseudomonadota bacterium
GTCTTCGGTCGTCCGCTTCATCGAGGACAACTGGTTGCACGGCGAGCGTATCGGTGAAGGTTCGAACGACCCCGCTGCCGGCAGCATCATGCGCATGTTCGACTTCAGCCACAGCCGCGGGATCGATACCACGCCGCTGATCCTGGATCCGGACACCGTCACCGAAGTGTCGTCCTAGGACCCGGAGCATGGCCATCATCGCCACGATACCGATCACGATCACGATCACGATCACGATCACGATAAAGGACTTGGTCGCGGTCATTGGCCCCGACCGTGGCGTTACTGAGCAAGCGGTGATCCATGCGGCCACGGGCGGGCTTGCGAGCCTGCGCGCGGCCCGGTGATCCTGTACTACCACCATCGCTCCGCCTGGCTTGCCCGGCGGAGCTTCTGTCGTTGAGGGCATCCCTGATCTCATGGCTTTTCGACTCAACTTCTACTCCTTCGCACGGAACGCGTCCGGTTCCCCTGTTCCGTCGCGGTACGGGCGCGCCCTTGGCTGGGTGGCGTGTCTGGTCGCGGTGGTCGGCGCAGCGATCAGCCTGGCGTGGGTCAATCACGCACAGGCCTCGGCAAGCACTTCCACCACCGCCACGGCGCGCCGCGGCACCAACCCGGATCCCGTCGAGCTGCGATTACCGCCGCAGCGCCCCCTCAGTGCGGTGGCACGTCTGGGCCGGCTGCTGTTCTTCGATCCGTCGCTATCGGCGTCAGGCAAGCAGTCCTGCGCCTCCTGTCACGCACCTGCTCTCGGTTACAACCCGCCCAACGGCCAGATGTTGCAACCGGGTGGCGCGCACATGGGGCAGGTCGGTTTCCGACCACCGCCGTCGCTGGCCTACCTTTACCGGCAACAGCCCTTCAGCATTGGTCCGGATACCGCCGAGGTCGAAGCACCGGTCAATCTGAACCAGCTCGCCAGCGCCGCCGGCAAGACGGCGCGCGCACAGAAGTCGGCCGGCAGTTCGCCCGCCCACGTGCCGATGGTGCCGATGGGCGGACTGTTCTGGGACGGTCGCGCCGACTCTTTCCAGCGCCAGGCCTTGGTACCGATGCTCAATCCGGTGGAGATGGCCAACACCGGCATCGCCGAGGTGGCCGCCAAGCTGAAAGCCAGTCCATATCGCGAACAGTTCCAGCAACTTTTCGGCCAGGCCATTTTCAAGCAACCGGACCAGCTGGTGTCCGAGGCAATGTTCGCCATCAGCCGCTTCCAGACCGAAGACGCCTCGTTCCACCTGTTCACCAGCAAGTACGACGCCTGGCTTCAGGGCAATGCGCGCCTGAGCGCCGCGGAGATACGCGGCCTGGCGCTGTTCAACGATCCGCGCAAAGGCAATTGCGCTGCCTGTCATCTGAGCAGGGTCACTCCCGATCGCCTGCCGCCGCTGTTCACCGACACCCAGTACGAGGCGCTGGGTGTGCCACGCAACGTCGCGTTGCCAATGAACGATGATCCGCATTTCCACGACCTGGGTTTGTGCGGGCCGTTCCGCAAGGACCTGGCCCAACAGACCCAGTTCTGCGGCATGTTCATCACGCCGACCCTGCGCAACGTCGACCGTCGCCAGGTGTTCTTTCACAACGGCATCTATCACACCCTCACGCAGGTATTGGACTTCTATAACCTGCGCGCGGTGGCGCCGGAGAAGATCTATCCACGTGGTGGCGACGGCACGCCGGCGCTATACAACGACCTCCCCGCCGCTTACCGCGCCAACGTGGACACTACTGATGCACCGTTCGACCGCCATGTCGGCGACACGCCTGCGCTGAACGATCAGGATATCGAGGACATCATCACCTTCCTGCACACGCTGGACGACGGCTATTCGTCGACTGATGGCAAGTCTGCGGCTAGCGTTCAACAGGACAGGTAGGCGCGTCTGCAGTCGTCCGCAGCTCATGTTTCCGGACGAGCTCGTTGTTCGGCGTGCGACGCGATGCGGTCCTTCGGATATGTGGGTCGAAGTGAAACCGTCGCGCTGGTGGCGCTCGGTCGAGCACGGCGGAAAGCGTCGTCGCCGCGCCTGATCGGCATACACGAAACCTATGGTGTTGCGAATCGACATTCATGGCGAGCCGCGGTCGCTATCTGAATCAGGCGGCTGTCACGCTCAGGCTGGACGGAGTGGCACGCTGCCCTCTACTTCGAGGGCTTGGGTTTGGTTGCCGTGTATTGCGCCGAAACGAGCTTCCAGCCACCGGATGTTTTCGTTGCCGTCATGCCGACTGTAAACGTCATGGTCGGGCCGGGCACGGCATAGCTGATGGTCGTGGTAACCACGGCGGTGCTGCCGCTTGCGCGGGTCTTGAATTCACCGAGCGTCAGTGGCGGTGGGTCAACCTTCTTGTCGGGCGTGTAGAACGACAACACGCGGTCGTGCTCGTCAATCTCGCCGCGCGGGCTGATCTCTACGAATTGGGGCACGATTGCGTCCGCCAACGCCGCTCGGTCGAACGACTTCTCCGCGGCCAGGTAGTGCCTGGCAACCGCTTCGGGTGTGTTGTTGGCGGAGCCAGCCAGCGCCGGATTCGAGGCCAGGCCCGATGCCGCCGTGGTCAGATACATCAGCGGCAACAGTTTGCGTGAAAACATGGCAACCTCGAAAGAATTGCGTGGCGAAGACACGATCTTAGGTGGCCTCTGCTTTCATCACATGAGCCAAAAGTATCGGCTGGAAACCGGAATCAGGCATCCGGGGCGGGCACCTCGATACGGGTTTCAGGCGGAGGCATTCGGCATGGCCGTGATTGCGTGATGCAGCGAGCGGTCCTGAACGTCGACCCATAGCCGGCACTCAGCCGACGGCAGCGAGGGCTCGCGCAGGGCGATCGGCACCGCAGTCGCTGGCGGAAGGCAGTCCGCCTCAGCCATGCCCGGCGGGCAGGCTCCAGATATTCAGCACGCCGCTGGCAGCGTGGGTATTGGCGTTGCCTTCGGGCAGGATGATATGACCCTGCAGCACGATCGGGCTGTTCCAGTGGCCGGCGCCGCAGGGCAGGGTGGTGAGGCGCTTGCCTGATGCGGCGTCATAGATGTTCAGTCCGCCTGCCGGGGCGTAGACGAACAGCAGGCCACCAGCGGCAAACGGGCTGGTGCCGCCGGTGCTGTTTTTCCATTTTTGCTGCAGCTTGCCGTTTTGCAGCATCCACGCCGCCGTGCCGCCGTTATCGGCGGCAAAGATCCAGGTCTGGCCATCGTGCTGCCAAGTCACGGGCTGGCTGAACAAATCCGTGCCGCTGGGGGTGGCCACGATCTGCAGCTCCTGACCCTTGTGCGGCGCGGTGCCCGCGATACCCTTGCGGCTGAGCACGCGGATTTTTCCATCCTTGCCGCCCTGCGCGATCAGGTCGCCGCCAAGCAGTACCGGTGAGCTTGAGCCCAGGTCGGCGTCATCCTTGTTCAGCGCCGCGGTATCGCTGGGGGTGTAGTTGCCCAACATGGCGGTAGCGTCGGGATTGAGCTCGATCAGCGAATCGCCCCAGGCGGTCTTGCCATCCCACGACGCGTTGCCGGTGGCGACAAAGATGTCGCCGCTGGCCGGATCGATCACCGCGCCAGCGCGACCCCAAATAGCCGAATCACTTTGCGGGCAGGACTTCGGCGGCAGCAGGCCGCTACGATCGCTGCACAGCGAGTTCCATACGTGCAGCAGCTTGCCGGAGGCGCCATCGAGAACGGCGACGTGGCCCTGATAGGGTGGCTGGTCGCCGACATAACCGGCCGTCACGGCAATCACGTGGCCATGATAAAACTTCAGCGGCGAATCCATCTTTTCGCGTTTGGCCAGCAAGGTGACGGCGGTGCGCCAGACGGGATGACCATCACTGATCGCCAGCTTTTCCACATAACCATCGGGCGAAGCAGCATAGATAAACTGCCGGTCGGGATCGGCCACCGGCGTGCTGTTGGTGATCTGCCGCGTGCCGGCCACCTGCTGATAACTGGTCGGCGTGTAGGTCCACAACGCGGCGCCGCTGACGGCGTCCAGCGCCAGCGTCTTGCCGTAGGTGGTGGTGACGAAGATGGCGTCATGCGCGGCACCTCGGATGCTGACGCCATGCAGGTAGATCGCGCTCGCATCTACCGTGCCATCCATGGTTACCTGCTTGCGCACCAGCTGGCCGACATTGGCGGCCGTGATACCGGTGGGCACGGGGTTGGCACTGGTGCTCTGCACGTTGCCGCCGAAGGTGGGCCAGTCCTGCGCTGATACATGTTGAGCAGCGGCCGGGAGCGCCAGACCAAAGCCGAGCAGCAGCAAAAGTACAATTTGGTTTTTCATATTCGAAATTATGCCAGCCACTTTTGTGGTCGTTGTGCTCGATTTGTGAAGGCTAAACAAGGGGCGCAGTTGAACGGCGCTAACCTGAGCCGGTCATCCCGCGGAGGGGGCGTCCTTCGACTTTTATAGACCAGCAGCGTTCGACGTCGCTGGATTCCTGCATGACCCGCTTCGCTGTGGTAAAGCCTCGCAAGAAGGACGACGAGGCAGGCTTTTACGCTTAACCAGTGGCTGACGACGCAAGCACGGCCCGGCTCATGTACCCAGGTGCAAGAAATTGAGCCTTGGTTCTGGCTTCGCTGACTAACGCTCCTCGCTGCTATCCAGACCCGTCGGACCGCCCACCGCATGGGAGTAGTTGCGTTGCAGGTATTGCTGCGCAACGGTGGAGATTCGTACGAGCATCCCTTTGTCGGTGGCGCCGAAGGTCCACGTACCGCCCTCGGCCGCTGCGCGCTGATAGAACTCGGGATCGGCAATCACCTGGCCTGTTCCGGCATCGGTGAGTCGCAGATGCATGATGACCGCCGAGCTTCCGGCAAAGTCGCCGGCAAAGAATCGCTTGGTGCCGCTGACAAATTTCAGTTCCATGATGCGCGGCTCGATCGTTAGCGTACGTCCGCTCTGGCTGGCGTTCTCCCAGCGGCTGATGGTGTTACCGAGCTTCTGCCGGGTGTTGCTGGAAATCCGGGCCATGGCGTCGGTCTGCTCGCTCACTTTGCCATTTGCGGCAACCACCGGCTGTAATTGAAAGTGCTGGAATGCCGATAGCGGTTCGCGCGGCGGCGGATTCTCGCTGACATTGGTACGGATGTGCGTAACGCATGCGCAGCACAGCATGGCCAGCGCGGCTGGCAACAGAAGGCGAGACTTCATTGGATTCCCCTGGGAATGGTCGCGGCGTCATTGCATGGCGACGTTCGCAGCATAACCCGCCGATGCAAGGTGCATCTTCATGCACAGGGCCAGCGCGAGGCGGCTGTGTCAGCGAAGGTACGAACGAGCTCAGTGGGCGGCGAACCTTTCTGACACGCGACGCTTGCAGGGTCGCCATCGTCAGCGATATCGAACGTTTCGGCCGTCGCGGCCGGTGGCGCCAGACACTGGGCTATCGAAAAGCTGTTGCTGTCGATGATGCGCGACGAGTGCTTGATTGATGTGTCGGAAATCAGACGGGGCCGACTCAACGGGCCCGGTGAGCTCTGTCGCCGTCAGTTTTTTTCCAGCGCCGATTCGCGACGAAGAGCTCGGAAAACGGCGGCAGTCGACCCTTCATATTTTTACCACTAAAAAAGAGTACCTTTGAGGCGTTTTTAAGGTGTAGACGCTGAGGAGCGCCGATGCCAGCTGAGTCGCAAGAGATACAAACAATGTTCGCCCGCCTCGCTTCCGAGAGCGCCGACGCCGCCGGGATCTCAGAGAAAGCCGTCTCGATCTGGGTCGGCGTCGTCGCTGCTTTGTCGCCGATTATCGGCCAGGCCGGTGTCGCTGCTCTTTTCAAACGCAGCGTCTTCCTCACGCGAAATGCGCATCCGTGCCTATCGGATATCAACGATGGCGAGTTGTCGTCCAAGGTCGAGTTTGCCGGGTTGCAGATCGTGCTGGCCCAACTGGACCGCGTCGAGGCCGTCGCGGTGAATACCACGCTGCTGCAGAATTTTCACGACTTGCTGAACTCCCTGATCGGCGCCTCGCTTTCCAAACGTCTGCTGCGCCCGGTTTGGGACGCACCCTCAAGCGGCGATGCCGTGCAGGAAACCATCCAATGACCGCCATCATTCATCGGTTGCGCAGCGGCGTGCCTGGGCTGGACGAGGTGCTCGGCGGCGGTTTGCCGGAGTTCTCGTTCAACGTCATCGCCGGGCCGCCGGGCTGCGGCAAGACCACGCTGGCGCACCAGATAATGTTTGCTTTGGCCACGCCCGAGCGACCGGCCCTGTACTTCACCGTGCTGGGCGAACCGCCGTTGAAGATGCTGCGCTACCAACAGCAGTTCAAATTTTTCGACAGCGAAAAGATCAACCATTCGATCCACTTCATCAACCTCGTCGACGAGACCGCCAGTGGCGATCTGGCCAAGGTCCTGGCACGAATTGTGAGCGAGGTCGAGACGCATGGGCCCGGCCTGATTTTTGTCGACTCGTTCCGCTCGGTGATCCTGGCCGGGCAAGGCCAGGCCAGCGACTTCCTGAGCATGCAGCAGTTTCTGCAGCAGTTGGGCATGCTGATGACCAGCTGGCAGGCCACCACATTCCTGATCGGAGAATACGTCTGCGACAGCGATCCCAGCCCGGTTTTCACGGTCGCAGACGGGTTGATCTGGCTACGTCAGAGCGTGCAGCGCAATTCCATGGTGCGAAAGCTGGAGATCGCCAAGATGCGTGGCCAGCCGACGCTGCCGGGCTTGCACACGCTTCGTATCAGCGCAAGCGGGGTGAAGGTGTTTGCTTCATCGCCGCTGGGTTACGCCAACGGAAATCGCTCTCGTCCGGCGATCGCCGAAAGGCTGGCCATGGGGGTGCCGGGTCTGGACATGATGATGGGCGGCGGCCTGCCGCGCGGCTACTCGCTGCTGGTGGCCGGACCCTCCGGATCGGGCAAGAGCATTCTGGCTACGGCGTTCCTGCTTGAGGGCGCCAGCCAAGGCGAGACCGGCGTGATCGCTGCCTTCGAGCAGCGCGCCACAAGGTCGCGTGGTGCGCGCGTAGCCGAGTTGATCGAGAACGATCGCATCGGCGTGGTCGATACGCTGGCACCGGGTCTCTCGGTCGGCGAGGTCGCCGTGCTGCTGATCGACGAGATACATCGACTCAAGGCGAGTCGTGTGGTTATCGATTCGCTATCGGGGTTCGAGCTCGCGCTGGCGCCCACCTTTCGCGAGGACTTCCGTGAGGCCTTGGCCCAGATGGTGTTGGCCCTGGTCAGCACGGGCGTCACCGTGCTGATGACCTCGGAGTTGGAAGATCGCTACACCGAACTGCGCTTCAGTCCCTACGGCACTGCCTTCCTGACCGATGCGATCATCGTGCAGCGTTACATCGAGGTCGAAAGCCGCCTGCAACGGGTGATGGCGGTGGTGAAGATCCGTGCAAGCGCCCATTCAACGGAACTGCGCCTGTTCCACATCGATGACGAGGGCATCAAGATCGACCAGATGTTGAGCAACTACGAAGGCCTGCTTGGCGGCAGTCCCACCCGTAGCCAGCCACGCTTGAAAGCGTTCAAACGGCCCCGACGATGAAAGACCGACGCCGCATCAGCGTGCTGGCACGGTGACCCACCATCCCGACAATGCCGAAGTGGCGGCGGCGAAGTGGACCCTGGCGCTGCTGGAAAAGAGGGCGGCTGGCCTGCGCCAGGAACTGCGCAAACTGAAGCAAGAGCTTTCCCGCGCAAGAGATCTCGTCAACGAGTGCCGTGCGGTCCAACTACAGGAAGCCAATCAACAACTGGTCATGGCCGCGTTGCATGCTGAAAACATCGCCGAGACGGCAGTCGCGGATCTGGATGCGCTGAAAGTGGTGCATCAGCAAGATGTGGTCACCGGGGCGCCTAATCGTGCACTTATGCTGGACCGCCTGCAGACCGCGTTGCTGAGCGCTCGACGGCACCAAAGGTGTCTTGCCGTGCTGTTTCTCGATCTCGATCACTTCAAGCCAATCAACGACCGCCTTGGGCATGCTACCGGGGATGAAGTACTGCAGATCGTGGCACGCGTAATCCAATCGATGCTGCGTGACTCCGATACGCTCTGCCGCTATGGCGGTGACGAGTTTTTGGTGTTGCTGCCTGAAATCTCCAAGCCCGCCGATGCACGCCGGATAGCGGCGGAGATGCTGCTGACAATCAGCGAACCGGTCAGCGTGGGCGGTCAAATGCTGCGGCTTTCGGCAAGCGTTGGCATCAGTATTTACCCGCAGGACGGTGAGGATGTGGCAACTCTCATCAATCACGCCGATGCCGCGATGTATCGGCACAAGCGCGCCAAGCGGGATGCGTTCAAGCATCATGGTAACGGGCAACTGGACGGAACCGATCACCGGTCCAGCCGTCCGGTGGAACGCACCGACGAGGCGCCGCCGCCGCACCCGCCGGATGCGCCATTGCATGATCTGCGTGATGCCAACGCTCAGTTGGTGTTGGCGGCGCTGACGGCGCAGCAGTTCGAAACCATCGCCGCGGACGCGCAACACCAGCAAGTGAAACTCATGGCCGTCGTTGCGCATGCCCTACACCATCCCTTGATTTCGCTGCGCACCGCCGCCGGCCTCCTTGTCAACCGCAGCGCTGGCGCCGACATTCCGATCGAGCAGTTGCAGGTCATCATTGATGGTCACGTCACACACATGTACCGGTTGATCGATGATCTGCTCGAGGGCTCGCGCCTAAGCAACGGCACGTTGCGCATAGACCGGATGACGTTCAACCTTTGCGACGTCCTGGAGCGCGCGGTGGCTTCCTGCCGACCAGCCATGGAAGCGCGCAAGCAACGTTTCAGCAT
>JALYXN010000130.1 GCA_030947085.1 Pseudomonadota bacterium
CGGTAGCGTTCCGTTCATCTGACGAAGACGGCTCTGTCGCCTTCATTTCGTGTTTTGAAAAATGCCGAATATTTTTTATCGGATGGAGCAGTCGGAGAATTTGTTGCTTTAAAACACTACAGATAAAGGCCTTATGCACTTGCTCAGTATTTATGTACGAAAATGTTTGGACGTATGGACGTCCATATTTTGTGCGGCATGAAATCGGCATGGGTTGAACGAGCGAGTGATTTGATCGCAAAGATGTGGCGAAGTGCTTTGATTTCAACGCTAAAATCAATTGACAGCTGAAATCTTCAGGGATAGCTTTCGCAACAGATCACGGGGAATGCGCGTTATGGCAACAGCAAAATTCATCAAGCCTTATGTCGAGCACGGTGAAAAAGCCAGTGCGGTAAGAAAAATAACGGTCTCGATTCCGTTGCATGTTCTGCGACGACTTTCCGATTTGCGCACCCACCGCCAAGTGAACAATCTTCGGCACGCTACCAACAGTGACTTGTTGGTTGAAGCGTTCCTGCATGCTTTTACTGGGCAACCACTGCCAACTGATGAGGAGCTGAGACGAACTATGGCCACTGCCAAGAAATCCACCGCAAAGAAACCGGCCGCCAAAAAGGCGGCTGCCAAGAAATCCACTGTCAAGAAAGTCGGCGCCAAGGCGCCGGCAGTAAAGAAGTCTGCCGCAAAGAAAGCGTCCGTAAAGAAAGCCACCGTAAAGAAACCTGCCGCAAAGAAGGTCGCCAAGAAGGCGACTGTGAAGAAAGTTGCGAAGAAGCCCGCCGCCAAAAAGACTGCGGTAAAGAAGGTCGCCCGGGCGCCGGTAGCCAAGAAATCCGCGGTGAAGGAGGTCGCAAAGAAGCCAGCAGCCAAGAAGGCTGCGGTAAAAAAGTCTGCCAGGAAGGCGCCGGCCAAGAAGACCGCTACGGCGCGAGTGGTCAAGGCCACGAAGACCGCAAAGGTTTCCAGGGCCAAGAATTCCAAGGCCGGAAAGTAGACCACCAGCGACACCATCGATAAGAAAGCAGTCGACTTCTCTTTCCGCGGTGCCCAGCGCGGAAAGAGCACTTCGAGAACATTCGTCCCGGCCTGGCCGGGACGCTTCGTTTGAGAAGGCGTGAAAGATGGGCCTTATCTCCTGATGGAGCGGAGGCTCGTCGAGTTGTTCCGGTCTTTACAAGAGGCCGATCGGGCCTTGGAAAGCGGATGCCGATCGACGGCACCTCTGACGCGCAGCCATTCACAGGTCTTATCTGGATTTGCCGTCGTGCGTTATTGGAGTTACCTTTCTCATATCCGCGCCGCGGTGAATCCGGGGGATTTGCCGCTCCTAAGGCTCGACAGGGGGAAAAAGCGCGGGTATCTGTCGACACTCAGTGAGAGACCATGGATACCCGATATCTACTTGTTTCACGCCGGCATGCGCGTGGGGCCATCACGCCCGTAGTCATTGCCATCATTGTCGTCATCGTCCTGCTCGCTGCAGGGGCGTGGTTTCTTATCATCAAGCCACACCAGGAGCTGGTGATGGCCGATGCGGGCGGACATCCCTCCTCGCCGGTAGCCATCGCAACGCGGACGGCGCCACCGCCGGCCAACGTGGCGGGCATGGGCGTCGATCAGCTGCTTGGCGAGGCGCGCAACGCCATGAACGAGCAGCGCTACCTTGCGCCTTCCGGCAACAATGCATTCGAGTTCTACCTGCGGGTGCTGGATAAGGATCCGGGCAACAGGGTGGCAGCGGATGCCTTGCGCGAAACGTTCCCGTTTGCCGCACCATCGGCGGAGCAGGCGATCAATTCACGCAATTTCAGTGAAGCTCAACGGCAGATTGATCTGCTGGCCAAGGCCGACCCGACCAATTTTACGCTGACCATCCTGCGCTCCAAACTGGATGCCCAGCGCAAGACGCTGGATAAACAGCAGCAGCTTGCGCTGGATCAGCAAAAAGCCCAGGAGCTTGCCGCTCGGAAGGCCAGCACCGACAGGCTGGCTGCGATACAACTGGCCGACCAGCAGGATGCGCAGCTGGCCGAGCAGAAAAAGGTGGATGCTGCTCGCGCAGCACAGCGCCAGCCTCGGCAGGTAGCCAGCGCAGCCCCGTTGAAATCGGGCGGTAGCTCGACTGCCGATACAGCATCCGGCGTAACGCCTGTCGGCAAGACATCCAGCTCGGTGTTGCTGAAAGCGGTAGGAGCGCGTTATCCCACGGCAGCCATGCGGGCACGTCAGGCGGGGTGGGTGGTGGTCTCCTTTACCGTCGACGCTGACGGCAGCACGCGCGATGTCAAGGTGGTCGACGCCAAGCCTCGCCATGTCTTCGATCGTTCGGCTATCGATGCCGTCGAGCGCTACGAATTCAAGCCGGCGATGAAGAATGGCACGGCGGTATCAAGCACCAAGCAGCAGCGCATCGAATTCAAGCTCTGACCGCGCGGTAGGTTCAATCGCTAAAGGGTGGTGCATCATGCGCCACCCTTTTTTTGTCGCTATTTATGGTGTTTTGACCGCCGGTGATGGACCGTTCGGGCCGGCTTCCTGGTGCTTCCCTCGATATCGGCCCAGTCGACATGCGGCAGCCCGAGGAGGTCGTCAAACACCATCGGCATGAGGCCGCTGGGCGTGGGGCCGGTCGAGTTCCAGAGGGTGACGACGCCGGCATGGTATTTCGGGAAGAACCCGATCATGGTGCGGTAACCCGCTACCGCACCGGCGTGATAGATCAGCGTTTCGCCGCCGTATTCATAGATCCGCCAACCCAGCGCGTAGTGTGCGTCGGTCACCCTTGCGCGTCGCCAGGGGGTGGAACGCGTCTCGCCCGGGGTCTTGACGCCTGGTGTGTGAATCACATCCAGCAAGGCACCTGGCAGGACATCGGGACGTCCACCCATTTGCGCGATCAGCCATTTCTCCATGTCGCGCAGGCTGGCGTTGACGCCCGCCGCCGGTGCGATCCGGTAGTAGACCTCATTGGGCTCGAACGGAATCCAGCCGTGACGGGAGGCATGATGAGGGTGGGCCCAGCTCTTGCTCGATTCCAGAGCGGCACGACCGTAGCTCGCGGTCGCCATCCCCAGCGGATAGAAAATGCGCTTGTCGACCTGGTGATAAAAGAAGTCGCCGGTGCGCGCGAGCACCACGTCGCCGATCATGCTGAAGGCAATGTTCTGATAGCCGTAGCATTGGCCCACGCTACAGGTCATGTCGACTTCGTCGAGCTTGCGAACCAGCTCCTCATAGGAGACGTCGTCCTCGAGCATGCCGTCATAGGTATTGCGCGGCAGGCCCAGACGCTGACCGAGGATATCGCTGATGGTTGCCTGAGCGGCGGACTGCACGTCTTTCAGCTTGAAGTAGGGCAGCACGTCGATCAGCTTGGTGTCCCAGTCCAGTTTGCCGTCGTTTACCAGCAGACCGGTAAGCGTCGCGGCAAACGCCTTGGACAGGGAGGCAAGGCGAAAGACGGTATCCGGGGTGACCGGCTGTTTGGTGGCCGCATCGGCGTAGCCGACAGTGCCTTCGAAGACGACCTTGTCGTTGACCACCACCGCGGTGACCAGGCCGGCAACCGCCTTGCGCTCCCCCAGCCGGTTCAACCAGCGCTGGTAGTCGGCGATCGTCTGCTTGACGCGGGCCGGCGGCAACCTTTGCGGGGTATTGCGAACACTGGTGGGGGGCAGCGATGGGGTTGGGGCGGCGGTGGCGGGGGCGGCGAGGGCAGGCATGCATGCCACGCCGAGTGCGCCTGCAATCAGCAGAAAGATCTTTTGAAACTGCATGGTATTGTGATGGAATTCCGGCGTGGCGAAGCGCCTCAGGGTGGAGAGCTTAGCGATGGGTATGATCATTCTTCTGGTTATTGTCGTCCTGATTGTCTTGTACTTCGTGGCGATCTACAACGGACTGGTGACTTCGCGCAACGGCTACAAGAATGCCTTTGCGCAGATCGATGTACAGCTCACCCGCCGCCACGACCTGATTCCGAACCTGGTGGAAACCGCCAAGGGCTATCTCGCCCATGAGCGTGGCACGTTGGAAGCGGTGGTGCAGGCGCGCAATGCCGCGGTGAACGGACTGGCTGGCGCCAAGGCCAACCCCGGTGATCCGGCGGCGATGCAGGAACTGGGCGCCAGCGAAAATGCCTTGACCCAGACCCTGGGCCATCTGTTTGCGCTGCAGGAAGCCTACCCTGATCTGAAGGCCAATCAGACGATGATGCAACTCTCCGAGGAGCTGACATCGACCGAGAACCGGGTCGCTTTCGCACGCCAGGCGTATAACGACTCCGTACTTACCTACAATAACAAGCGCGAAGTCTTTCCTGCCTCGTTTATGGCCAACAGCTTCGGTTTTGTCGCGGCCGAGCCGCTGAAAATCGAGGATCCGGCCGTGCGTGACGTGCCGAAGGTGTCCTTCAACTGATGCTCATCGCCTCGCAGTGGTCTGCGCGACGCTGACGCGCGGGCACCGGAGTTTCCATGGATTTCTTTGCGCAACAGGCGCGGGTACGCGGTAGCAGTCGACGCCTGGTAGCACTGTTCGTGTTGGCGGTCACCGCGATCGTTCTGGCCATCGATGCCGTGGTCTGGTTCACCATGGGCCACCGCGCGCTGGAAGGCGAACCGGTGCAGTCCAACGTGCCGTTGTTGCTGACCAGCAGTCTGGTGGTGATCGGCGGGATCGCGATCAGTTCATTGTTCCGGATCATGAGTCTGTCCGGTGGCGGCAGCAAGGTTGCCGAAAGTGTCGGTGGTGTGGTGGTGTCGCCCGATACCCGTAATCCGCAGCTACGCCAACTGCGCAACGTGATCGAGGAGGTGGCGATTGCCGCCGGCGTTCCGGTGCCGGACATCTATCTGATGGCGGACGAATCGGGGATCAATGCGTTCGCCGCCGGTTATTCCCCGTCCGATGCCGCGGTCTGTGTCACCCAGGGCTGTCTCGACAACCTCAGCCGCGACGAGCTGCAAGGCGTGATCGCGCACGAGTTCAGCCATGTCATCAATGGCGACATGCGGCTCAATATCCGGCTGATGGGGTTGTTGTTCGGCATTCTGGTGCTGGCCATCGTGGGCAGCAGAGTGATCTGGTTTGGTGGCGGCCGCAGCAATCGACGCGATGGTGGTGGCGGCCAGGTGTGGATGATCGGGCTGGCGCTGATCGTGGTCGGCTACATCGGCTACTTCTTCGCCCGATTGATCCAGGCGGCGGTAGCTCGTTCGCGCGAGTCGCTGGCCGACGCCTCGGCGGTGCAGTTCACTCGCCAGACCGATGGCATTGCCGGGGCGCTGAAGAAGATCGCGATTCTCAGCGAGGGCTCCGAACTGAAAGTGGCGAACAAGCAGGAAGTGGCCCACATGCTGTTTGGCGAAGCGGGGACCTTCAATGCCCTGTTTGCCACGCACCCACCGTTGCTGGAGCGCATTCGCGCGCTGGAACCGGGCTTTCGCGAAGAGGAACTGACGCGTCTGGCTGAGTCGATGCAGCATGCTGACGAAGTCTCGCCAGCCAAGGAAACCCCGATCACGCCGGCCGCGTCCGCTCGCGTCATGCCGCCGATACTGCCGCCCGTGCTACCTATGGGGATGGCTGCCGCCGCCATCGCGGGAAGCGCGCCGGAGGCCACCCGCTTTCAACGTGCGGCCGCGGCACATCAAGCGATTCCAGCGGCATTGATGGCGGCCGCTCGTCAACCGGAGTCGGCGTTGACGGTAGTACTGGCTTTGGCCACATCCTCCAACGCGGAGTTGCAAACGCTTCAGCGGCGTATCCTTTCCGACGCATTCGGCGATGACATCCGGGATGCGGTCCTGGCCATGGTTGCGGATCTCGAGCAGCTTCCGCCGATCCTGCGCCTGCCATTGGCCGCGCTGACGTTTCCCGCATTGAAGCAATTGCCGACTGGGCGCCAGCAGACCTTGATGACCGCACTCGACAGTCTGGTCAGGGCCGATGGTCAGGTCGACCTCAACGAATACTGCCTGGCGCGGCTGCTCCGCCTGCAGTTGCTGGAGGCGCAACGTCCCGGTCGCGCACCGATCGATGGCACCAAGAAACTTTCCGCCTGCCGCGACAGCGTGATCCTGGTTTGCGCGATCGTCGCCGCCGGCGGTTGTTCGGATGAGGCCAGCGCCCGGCGGGCGTGGCTGCTGGCGATGCAGCAGGCCTTCCCCGGCGAAGCGATTCGCTGGTCGGCGCCGCCCGCCGTGTGGCAGGGACCTTTTGAACGCGCACTCGACGAACTGGACGCACTGATGCCGGCAGCCAAGGAGTTGCTTATCCAGAGTCTGGCCCGTGCCATCCAGGCCGATGAGCTGGTGAGCGTGGAAGAGGCCGAGCTGCTACGCGTGATCTGCGCCAGCCTGCATTGTGCGTTGCCGGCCTAGCTGCGAGCGGCCATGGAATGTCTGTACGAGCGACTGTAGGAGCGACTTCAGTCGCGATGCTCTTGCTCTGATCCCGCAACTAAAGAGCATCGCGGCTGAAGCCGCTCCCACAAAGTCGCGATGCTTTGCTCTGATTTCACAACAAGGAGCATCGCGGCTGAAGCCGCTCCTACAAAGTCGCGATGCTCTTGCCCTGATCTCACAACAAAGAGCATCGCGGCTGAAGCCGCTCCTACACATGCGATTCGCCGCAGAGCATGTCTGCGCTGGCCGCCTCTGCCAGCATGATCGGCGGACCATCGCTACGGTTCCTCGGCCTCGCTGTGGATCGCATGAGCCGGCCCACGATCAGGTGAACCCAACAGGTCAACGACAGCGGGCTTGTCACAGGGATGGTGCGCGGACGCATGCTAATCTTTCCGCGTCCCCCATCGGTATGTGTCCGTGAGTTCGCCCCGCCCGACCCTTGTGGAACAAGCATCAGCGCCCGCGCTTTCCGCACTGGCGTTTTTTTTCGTGATGACTTCCTACTACATCATTCGGCCGGTCAGGGACCAGCTCAGCGGGGCGGTCGGTTCGCAGTCCCTGCCGCTGTTTTATGGCGCGGTTTTTCTGGTGATGCTGGTGTTGACGCCGGTATTCGGGATGCTGGTGGCGCGCTTCCGCCGACGCCAGCTGCTGGTATGGAGTTACAGCTTTTTCATTCTGGGTCAGTTGGCGTTCGTGCCTGCCTTTCTGGCGCAGGACCGCATTGGCGCGCGCGAACTTGGCGTGGTGTTCTTTATATGGGTGAGTGTCTTCAACCTGTTTGTGGTGTCGCTGTTCTGGAGCTTCATGGCGGACATCTTCTCCAGCGGTCAGGCACGACGGACCTTTTCGATGATTGCGCTGGGCGGCATGGCGGGGGCGATCTTCGGGCCGCTGGTGACCAAGCTGCTGGTGCAGCTGATCGGCGTGGCGCCTCTGCTGTTTGTTTCTGCGCTCGCGTTGAGCGTGTCGCTGGGGTTGCTTCTGCGCCTTTCGGAGCACGGTGCCAATCACCATGACGAGGCGATCGGCGGCTCGTTGTGGGCCGGCATCAAGGAGCTGTGGTCGCGCCCGTTCCTGCGCTACATGGCCTTGCTGATGCTGTTCGGCGACGGCATCGGCACGCTGGCGTATGCGCTGGTGGCGGACTACGCCAAGGCACATTTCGTCAGTACGGTGGCGCGCACGTCGTTTTACAACGACCTTGATCTTGCCACTAATTTGCTCGGCGCCGCCTTGCAACTGAGTCTGACCCCGTGGCTGCTGATTCGCCGAGGAGCCGGTTGGGGATTGCTGCTGCCCGCGCTGGTGAATGTGGTGCTTCTGGCCGCGGTTGCTTTCATTGGTGGCGGCAATCTTGCCATCTTCGGCCTCGCCGTACCGTTGCTGGCGGTGATGCTGGTGATCACGCGTGGCTTTGCCTACGGCATGACCAAGCCGGCAGTGGACGCGCTGTATACCCGGGTACCGCGCGAGACACGCTACAAGGGCAAGAACTTTGTCGAGACGACGGTATGGCGTTTTGGGGATGTGCTGGTGACCAGCGCCGTGAGCGGTCTGCGCGTGCTCGGCTGGGGCATCGCGGGGATGGCTCTGCTTGGCACAGGCGTCGCGGCGATGGCAGCCGTCGTGGCGCGGCGGGCGGGCTGGTCGCCAGATCTGGCGCCTGAGGAGCAGACGCCGCCCCGGGTTGACCCCGACTGAGTCGTCTGCAGCGCCGTATGCGGCAATCGTCAGCTGGTGATGTAGCGCTGCAAGTGTTGAATCTCTTCGGCCTGAGCGTCGATCACGGCCTTGACCAGATCGCCGATCGAGATCATCCCGACCACGGCGTTGTCCTGCACCACCGGCAGATGACGGATGCGGCTGTCGGTACACAAGCGCATGCACACGAGCACGTCCGTATCCGGGCCAACAGTCAGTGGCTCGGCGGTCATGATGTCCGACACGGCGGTTT
Organism: Pseudomonadota bacterium; assembly: GCA_030947085.1. GTDB lineage: Bacteria > Pseudomonadota > Gammaproteobacteria > Xanthomonadales > Rhodanobacteraceae > Rhodanobacter. The sequence goes on from JALYXN010000130.1 coordinate 8,371, forward strand.
GCGATGATGAGCGACCTTGCAGTATCACTTTACGGGCGTAATCGCGCTCGGACAGAATGCCGACCAGCTGGTCGCCGCGCATGACCAGCAGGGCACCGACACGGTGTTCGGCCATGTGCTTGATCGCCTCCAGTACCGGTGCGTCGGGCGCAATGCTGAAAACGTCGCTGCCTTTGCCTTCCAGGATATGTTTGACCTGACTCATGCTTTGGCCTCCTATCGAGCCCGGGCGGGCCGTCTGGAGCGAGTTTACCGCCGGTGCTGGCGCTCGATGTAGCGAAGTCGTGAAGTGGCCCGGCGGTCGTCGTTCAGTGCGTGCGGCGCGGTCGTATGTGTCCCTTGAGATAGGCCGGACCACCAAGCTGACCCATCTGCTGCTCGATCCAGTGCGTGCGTCGTTGTACGTAGGCGCTGGGGCGGTCGACGTGGAGGCGACGCGGGCTCGGCAAGACGGCGGCCATCCGCGCGGCCTGAGCCTGATCGATTCGCGCAGGCGGGATGTGGAAATAGAGGTCGCTGGCCGCGCCCACGCCATAAACGCCATCGCCCAGCTCGGCGATGTTCATGTACACCTCGAGAATGCGCTGCTTGGGCCAGGTCGCCTCGATCAGCACGGCGAACCAGGCCTCCAGTCCCTTGCGTAAGAAGCTGCGGCCATTCCACAGAAACAGGTTTTTGGCGGTCTGCTGGCTGATCGTGCTGGCACCGCGCAGGCGCTTGCCGTCGTCCGCCGCGTCGATGGCGTTGTGGATCGAGTTCAAGTCGAAGCCATGATGAAACGGAAACGTCTGATCTTCACCCGCCACCATCGCCAGTGGTACCTCGGTCGACACGCTGGACCACGGCACCCAGTGCTGATGCAGATGAAAATTTTTCTCGCCGTGCACCAGCGCCCTGAGCTGGCGTTCCAGCATCACCGCCGAGGTCCACGGCGGCACAAACCGCAGCACCAGCACGGCCAACCAGCTTAGCGCGAGCCACGCCACAAGGAGGATGGCGAAGCTGCGTAGCCATCGAGTCAGCAGGGGGCGGCGAGACAAGGCGGGCATGGCAATCCGGTGGGGAAGTCAGCGGCAGTATAAATGGCGTTGTCTCTCCCTCACCGCGCCCCCATTTAACCCGATTGACCTGATCGGGGACTATTGCATGGAAACCTTGCCTGCCGACGACGATGTGCTGCACAGCTTCTTGCTGGAGCACGCCGGCGTGCGTGGAACGCTGGTGCGGTTGGGGCCGGCCTGGCGGGAAGTGGCTGGACGCGCGGACTACCCGCCCGCGCTGCGGGCATTGCTGGGCCAAGGCCTGGCGGCCAGCGCCCTGCTGACCGGTAACATCAAGCTGGACGGGGCGCTGTCGATCGAGCTCAAGAGCCCCGGTGCACTGCGCTTGTTGTTCGCCGAATGCACGGATGAAGGTCGCTTGCGCGGACTGGCCCGCTGGAACGAACCGTTACCCGAGTCGCTGGCGCTCGATGCGCTGCCTGAGGCGATCATGGCGATCACCATCGGCAATGTCGAGCGCGGGCAGCGCTATCAGGGGCTGGTTGAGCTGCAACAACCCACCTTGGCCGAATCGCTGGAAAATTATTTTGTGCAGTCCGAGCAACTGCCAGCGCGGATCCTGCTAGTGGCCAACGAACAGCAAGCCGTGGGGCTGATGCTGCAGAAGATGCCCGATGAAGGCGGCCACGCTGCCACGAAAGATGAGGACGCATGGAATCGCATCGTCCATCTTACCGCCACGCTCGGCGACGCGGAATTGCTTGGCACCTCGCCGGATCAGCTGCTGTACCGGATCTACCACGAGGAAGCGGTGCGTCTGTTCGAACCGCGTCAGCTCGCATTTGGCTGCAGTTGCAGCCGGGAGCGCGTCAGCGCGATGTTGCGTTCTCTCGGCCGTGATGAAGTAGAAGCGGCGTTGCAGGCTCGCCACGACGAGATCGAGGTGATCTGCGAGTTCTGCGCACAGCGCTATCACTTCGATCGGATCGACGCCGAGCACTTGCTCAGTGAAAGCGCGGCGCCGGTTCCGCCGGACACGGCGCAATGATGGGAGCGTCGCATGCCAGATGCGCTCTTGGGCGTGATCGGTGGCTTGAACGGAATGCTCGTCGCCGCAACGGGTGCGCATCCGCCCATGTCGTTGTGCCGCTCGATCAGACCAGCAGGGGTCGTTCTTCGCTAAGCCAGATGGCCGCAGGCTGTGGCTTGTCGAACAGGAAGCCCTGACCAAAACGGCATCCGACCCGGCGTAGGGCTTGTCGCTGCGACTCTTCCTCGATGCCTTCGGCGATCACTTTCATTTTCAGTGAATCGGCCAGCACCTGGATGGCGCGCACCAGCGCCAGTCCCTGCGTTTCCTCGGCGTCGAGTGGCAACTCGGTGATGAAGGAGCGGTCGATTTTCAGCGTTTCAAAAGGATATTGATGCAGGTAACTGAGCGAGGAGTAGCCGGTGCCGAAATCATCCAGCGCGATGCCTACGCCGTGAGTGCGCAGGTTCTGCAGCATGCGTTTGACCTGGGTGGGGTTCTCCAGCAACGTGTGTTCGGTCACCTCGATCCGGATGCAGTGTGTCGGCACCGCGTATTGCTCGAACAGCGCGAGCAGACGCTGATCCAGTTCCGCCGAACGGAAATGCCGCCCGGACACGTTGATGCTGATGAATCCCTCGGTGCCGATCAGGCGCACCGCCTGCGTGCAAACCTGTTCAAAGATCTGCCAGTCGATGGACTCGGCGCAGCCGCATTCTTCGGCGATCAACAGGAAATCATCCGGCGACAGTAGCCCGCGTTCCGGATGATGCCAGCGCAGCAGCGCTTCGTAGCCGACGACCCGGCCATCGGCCAGCTCGACGATCGGCTGATAGAACGGTTCGAACTCGTTGCGGTTGAGCGCGTGGCGCAAGTCGCTTTCCATATCGAGCAGGGACAGCGCTTCCCGCCGCAGGCGGTCGTCAAACATCGCCGCACGATGACGCCCGGCATCCTTGGCGTTGTACATCGCGGCATCCGCATCGCGCAGCAGTTCCTCCGACTGCAGATAATGCGCTCCCGCCAGCGCGATACCGATGGAGGCCGACGTGAAAATTTCCTTGGTGCCCAGCCGGAATGGTTTCTGCAGCTCGCTGATGATGCGTTCGGCGATCGACGATGCCTTGAGCGTGTCTGCGATCCCTTCCAGCAGCACCGCGAACTCGTCGCCGCCGAGGCGTGCCACCACGTCGCGGGTTTTCAGGCAGGCGCGGATGCGGCCACCGACCTGGAACAACAAGTCGTCGCCCACCAGATGGCCGACCGAGTCGTTGATCACCTTGAAGCGGTCAAGGTCGATGAACAGCACCGCGAATTGTTCGTTCGGGTCGGCGCCGTAACGCTGCATGGCCTGGTCCAGCCGCTGCAGAAGCAGGGTGCGGTTTGGCAGGCCCGTCAGTGAGTCGTGCAGGGTTTCATATTTCAGGCGTCGCTCGACGCGCTCGCGCTCGGCGATTTGTTCACGCAGGTCGCGATTGGCCAGCGCCAACGCGCGCGTTCGCTCGGTGACGCGTCGTTCCATGCTCGCATAGGCTTGCCGCAGAGACGACGCCGCCTGCTTGCGCTGCAGCGCGTTGGCGATGTGGTAGCTGACGAAGGTGAGCAGCTCCTGATCGCGGGCGGTGTAGGTGTGTTCCGCCGAGTAGCTTTGCAATGCCAGCACGCCGATGGCGTTGCCGTCACGGATCAGGGGAACGCCCAGCCAGCATACGGAGCGTGGGCCAAAATGATCTATTTCGCCGATGGCGATCAGGCGGTCGATCTCCTGCATGTCCGCCAACAACGGTTTGGCGTGGCGCAGCACGTATTCGGTGACGCCGCGACCATCCGCACGCGCCGGCCTTGCGCTGTCCACCTCATCGGCAGAGTAGGGAAAGCTCAGGAAACCGTTTCCCTCATTGACCAGCGCGATGTAGAAATTGCGGGCGTACAACAGACCGCTGATGATCTTGTGCGAAGCGGCATAGAACGTGTCCAGACTTTCCGAGGTGTTGGCCAGTTCGGCGATCCGGAACAGCGCCGCCTGCAGACGTTCACCACGCTGTCGCTGCAGCACTTGCTGGCGCAGTACGCGATTGGCTTCGCGCAGGGCGGCGGTCCGATCGGTCACGCGCCGGCCCAACTCGATATGTGCCTCGCGCCGCTCGAGCGCCGTCTGCACATGCTGTGCGACATACGTGAGCAGTTCGAGATCCTGTCGGGAATAGTGGGTGTCGGTGCGATAGCTCTGCATCACGATGCCGCCGACCACGTGTCCATCGCGCCACAGCGGCACGCCCAGCCAATGTTCGCAAGTGGCGCCGAGCGGAACGAAGTTGTCGCCGAACTGCTCTTTCAATTCCTCGATCGAGCCCATCAGCGGCTGACCTTGCCGCAGCAGGTTCCAGGTCGGGCTGTGCCGAATGTCCTGAAGCGGCACGTTCTGCTCCGGCGGCGGCGGATCCTTGTCGACGACGTCGACGTAGTACGGAAAGCGAACCGACTCGGTGATGCTGTCGTAGAGCACGATGTAGAAATTTTCCGCATACATCAGGCTGCTGACGGTGACGTGCAGCGAACGCATCATCTCGGGCATGTCGTGTTCGGCCCCGGCCTGATCGGCGATGGCATAGAGCGCCCGTTGCAACCGTTCGGCCAGAGCCAGCCGGGAAATCGCCTCGTACAACCGGCTGGTATCGCCCAGTTGGCGCAGGCGGGCAGCCGCCAGCCGTCCCAGCCAGGCCAGCGATGCACGCACGGAGTCCGACAAGGGCAGGTCGTCCGACTCAAGGTTCAGAATGCGCTGCCCCACCGGATCCTCGGCGAGATCGAACCGTCCGGCCGCGTCCGCAGGCGCCTCGGCATGACGCCATCGAAGGCGCCCGTCGATGCCGAAATTGGCCAGCATCAGCTCGCAAATTTCCATCACAGAGCCAGGATCGGCCGCTTCAAATAGTTGTTCGACCGCCCCGTACAAGGCCGCAGGATCCCGGGCCACGGCGGGCGGATGGGCTGAACGAATCGTCTGTTTGGCGCTCATTCGATACTTGGGAATTCCATCACGAGCCGACATGATTGACGTCGAAGGGGCTTGAGCGTGTAATTGATCCCCGACCTGGCTTGAGGTCGCGGGAACCGTCCTGCATCCGTACTGATGAAAGCTTGACACAAACCTTGGCGAAACTGTGATTGGGTAAGGGTTTTCGGGGTGTTAGCAAAACGTAAAACGAGATATACTTTAGCCTGAGTATCGTCTACTGAAAGAGTGCCTGGTCAAAGCTCATGCGTCGTCTTTCCCTACTGCTTTTGATTTTGCTCGTGCCGCTCTCCGCGGCAGGACAAGCGCTGAGTGGTGATAGTGCATTGGCCCAGCATTTGCTGACCCAGCAGCCGGACCAGATGACCGAAGTCCAGCCTGGCGTCATGCTGCCGCTGTGGCGTGGTTCCAATGGTCGATTGCTGACGCTCAAAGCCGATCGCAGCACCGGCGCCGAAGCGCTGCGCCAGAATGCTCCGCTTTTCTTGCACGTGGTCGATGCGGCCAGTGTGGTGACGACCGGTCTGCAATATGGCCTGGGTCCGAGGCTGCAGGCGCATGCCGCCATCAGCGAGCATTCCTGGGCCAATCAGCGCACCAGCGTGCTGGGCAGCGAGGTCGGTGCGACGTATGACGCTGGCCGCTACAGTGTGGGCCTGAGCCTGGGCACCAACACCACACCCAATAACGATACCGCGTTGCCGCGAGTGCTGCCGGACGCCACCCCGGGGGTGGATGGACTGTCCAGCTTCGACAGCAGTGCGCAGATCAACGCGCGTGGTCGGCTGGCTCTGGGCAGCGGAAGTGGCCTGGATCTTGGCGCCAGCGTGGGTCGCATTCACCTGTTGCCGGGCAATCTCCTTGGTATCAATACACTGGATCAGAAGGCCTTGAGTCTTGGTGTGGATCACGGCCCCGTCAGCGGGATACTGACCGGACGTACCATGGCACCGCAGGCTGGCATACCTGGCGGCCTCAACGCAGATCGGCGCTGGAACAGTGTCGATCTGGGCGTAACCTGGCGCTTGCCGTGGAGCGGGTCACTGAGTGTGGGCGCGCAGAACCTGTGGTCTTCCGGCACCCCCGCCAACACGCCCGTGGGTCCGGAGCCGGATCAGTCACGCACGCCTTACGTGCAATACCATCAGGATCTCTGAGTCAGGGTTTTGATGCTGGGCGCAGGCCTTGATCAAGGCCGACTTTGATCAAGGCAGACTTTGACCAAGGTGTTGGGAAAGACCGGTAAAACGCCGTCGCATTGCGATGGCGTTTTTGTTTGCGCCGCGCGCCCGCCTGGACGGTTTCGGTCAGTGCGGTTTCGATTGTGCGGTTTCGATTAATTCTGCCGACGAATCCGCAAATCACCGCTGAACGTTTCGATGTTGATCTTTCCCTGTCCGTCGCCCAGTTGCGTCTGCAGTGAGCTGCCAGGACCGTGTCCAGATTCTTTCGGGGTGCCGAAATCGCTGTGCAGGTCACCGCTGAAGCTGCTTGCGTGCAAGTTGGCGGAGGTCGCTGCGGGCAGTTGCAGTTGAACGTTGCCGCTCATGCTGTCGATGTCGAGATGGCCGTCGGCAGTGACGCCGCCGTTCAGCTGTGCGTCGCCTGAAACCGTGCTCAGGGTAAGTTTCCGCCAGGGACCGCCGGAGACACGGATGCGTCCGGAAATCGTCTGCAGTTTGGCATCGCCGCCCAGCGATGGCGCCAGGATATCGCCGCTGACGGTCTGCAGCTCCGCCGTTTCGGCATGCCCGGCCAACTCGATGCCGCCGCTGACATTGTCGACCGCAAGCGAGGGCGTCGTTGCGTTGATGCGTACCTTGGCGCTGACCGCATTGACGTCGATTTTGCCACCATCCATGCCGTCAATTACCAGCGGTGCACTGATCACGTTCACGTCCAGCGAGGCAGCCCTGGGAACATGCAATTCCAGGTCGGTGGGCTCCATGCGACTGTCGCCGCCCCAATTGAACAGGCCCGAGCCACCCAGCGGCTCGACCTTGACCTCCAGGTTATCGTTGCTGCCGGTGATGGCCAGTGGCTTGGTGCCATCGCCCAGGCGCCCGCCGACCTGCACCTCGTTACGATCCCAGGCGATGACGTTCACCGTGCCGGCGATGTTCCTGATGCTGATGTGGGTGGTCGCCGTGGCATCGTGACGTAACTGGATCGGTGTATCGGCTAGTGCCTGGCCGATACAGAAACACAGCAGCAAGGGGAGGTGGCGTGCAATTTTCATGAGAAATCCCTGATATCAGCCAGCCTGGTTGGCCAGTTCGCGCAAGTGTGTCTGTTGCATTTCGGTGCGGGTTAGAAGGCGCTGCAACGCGGGCGAGTCAGGTGCCTGTTCAATGGCCAGTTTCAGTTCCATCTGCGCGGCATTGAGTTCGATCGCAGCACCGGCCAGGCGAGGATCACTCGGCTTCCAGCTTCTCGTCGCGGCGGCCACCGCGCTCGTCGGAGCTGCCGCAGATGCGTGGATGGCGCGCCATGCCACATTTCCGGCCAGCAACAGCGAGGCGGCCAGCGCTGCACCAAGCAGCCAGCGTGCGCGGCGTCGTTGCCGCGGTGGCGCGGCTTCCAGCGGCGATGCAGGGTCGTGCTCTGCACGAGTCAGCGCAGCGTCGATCGCGGGCCACAGGTCGCGTTGCGGCATGTCTGGCTGGCGTAGTTGGCGCAGTTGACGGCGCCATTCGAATTCATTCATGCGTTGTCTCCCAAAACCTTGCGCAGCAATCCGCGGGCACGATGCAGTTGTGCCTTGGAGGTGCCGGTGGCCATGCCCAGCTCGTTGCCGATGTCTTCATGCGTCCAGCCTTCAATGTCATGCAGCACCAACACCGCCCGCGCGCGGGGTGGCAGCAGGGCGATGGCACGCTCCAGTTCCTCGCGCTCCGCGGCGCAGAATGGGGTCTCTCCGGTGTCCGGCAGGTGCTCGTCGTCCAGCATGCTGACCGGGTCGGAGCCTCTGGCCCGAATATCCATCAACGCCACGTTGATCGCGAGACGATAAAGCCATGTGCTGAATGCGCTTTCGTGGCGAAATCCCGGCAACTTCTGCCACGCCCGGATGAAGGCGTCCTGGGTGAGATCATCGGCTCGCGCATGGTCATAGCCGGCGAGCCGATAAACCGCACCATGGATCCGTGCCGAATGTTCTTGGTAGAGCCGTCGAAACGCTTGCCGATCGCCCGCAGCCGCAGCGTGCACGTCATCAGTGCCGGAGGCTTCTTTCGAGGCGGGCGACATGGAGCGTCCATTGGCAAGGCGGGCAGCGATCATCTTGCCAGCTTGGATGCATCAACAGGCGAAATGGTTTGAACGCGTGCGGCATGGCGGTGAGCGCGCCACTGCATGAACGCCCGCCTGGGCCGGACACACCTCAGGATGCGGCGGCCTTGCGCCGAGGCGGGTTATCGGCTGCATGCAGTGCCGCCGACATGCGTTGCTGCTCCCGATACAACGGCTCAGGCAGGCGGGGCACGAATGTCTGCAGGTAGTCACCGATGTGGGCCACTTCCGTTTGCCAGCCCTCGCTGTCGACCCTGAGGAGCTGGTCAAGGTCGCGCCGCGCGAGCTCGAGGCCTTCCAGTTCGAGCTCGCCTTTGCCTGGCAAAATACCGATGGGTGTTTCAACGCCAGGCATCCGCTCCTCGACGCGATGGATCATCCATTCCAGCACACGCAGATTTTCGCCGAAGCCCGGCCACAGGAACTTGCCATCCGCCCCTTTGCGGAACCAGTTGACGTGGAAAATCTTCGGCAGCTTCGCACCGGGCTGGTCGAACGACAGCCAATGGGCGAAATAGTCGCCGTAGTGATAACCGCAGAACGGCTTCATCGCCATCGAGTCCCGCCGTAGCACACCGACGGCGCCCGTGGCGGCAGCCGTGGTCTCCGACCCCATCGCCGCACCCATCAGGACGCCATGGCTCCAGTCGCGAGCCTCCATCACCAGCGGCAGCAGCGTCGGCCGGCGGCCACCGAAAACGATGGCGCTGATCGGCACGCCCTGAGGGGCTTCGGCCATCTGCGACCAGGTCGGGCACTGCTTCGCACTCACGGTGAAACGGGAATTCGGGTGCGCGGCCGGGCCTTGAGTGGCGTCATAGGGGCGCCCCTGCCAGTCGGTAACCGGCGTGCCCGGCAGACCTTCCCACCAGGGCTGGTTGTCAGCGGTCACCGCCACATTGGTGAAGATGGTGTCGTGCGCCACGCTCTTGAGCGCGTTGGGGTTGGTCGACGCGCTGGTGCCCGGCGCCACGCCGAAGAAACCGGCCTCCGGATTGATCGCGTAAAGACGACCGTCCTCGCCCGGGCGCATCCAGCAGATGTCGTCGCCCACCGTCCACACCTTCCAGCCATCGCGACGGTAGGCTTCGGGCGGAATCAGCATCGCCAGGTTGGTCTTGCCGCAGGCGGACGGAAACGCGGCCGCGATGTAATGCGTTCGGCCGGCAGGGTTGGTGATGCCGACGATCAGCATGTGCTCGGCCAGCCAGCCCTCGCTGCGCGCCTGATGGCTGGCGATGCGCAAAGCGTGGCACTTCTTGCCCAGCAACGCGTTGCCGCCGTAGCCAGAGCCGTACGACTTGATCGACAATTCGGCGGGGAAATGCATGATGAAGCGACGCTGCGGGTCCAGTTCCCCGATCGAGTGCAGGCCTTTGACGAAGTGCCCCTCCTGTTCGATTCGCGATTGTGCCGCCGCGCCCATGCGGGTCATGATCTTCATGTTCGCAACGACGTACGGGCTGTCGGTGATCTCGACCCCGCAACGGGCGAGCGGCGACTGGATCGGCCCCATGCAGTAGGGAACGACATACATGGTGCGTCCTTCCATGCAGCCATCGAACAGCGCATCGATCTTTGCGTGGGCTTGGTCCGGTGCCATCCAGAGATTGTTGGGGCCGGCGTCCTCCTGCTCGGGATGGCAGACGAAGGTCAAGTGCTCGACCCGCGCCACATCCGATGGATCGGAACGGTGCAGGTAGCAGCCCGGATGGGTCTGCTGATTCAGTTCGATCAGGGTTCCATCAGACAGCATCCGCTGCACCAGCGTCCGATATTCGCCATCTGAACCGTCGCACCAGTGGATCTGCGCAGGACGGGTCAGCACGCTCACTTCGTCAACCCATCGCCTCAATACGTCCAGTTTGCTGGTCATTCGAATCCCCAAAGGTCTTCTGCGAAAATTCAGCTGAAACGGTAGTTTGCGATAACTGGTATTGCAAGGAGCTACGCAACAAAAAAAGGCGCCGTGAGGCGCCGTGTTGGAAATGCAGGCTCTTTTCAGGCTGGAATCAAGGTCTCGATCATGTGCTCGACATAGGCGTCGAACTCTTCGTGATTGATCCGCGGCAGTCCGAGGGTGAAGTTGATCTGCAGGAAGCCGACGTAAGCGGCATAGGTGAGACGCGCGCGATTCAACGCCTGCTGCGGCGGCAGGCCTGCTTCTCGATAAGCGGTATGGAGAAATTCCATGCGCCGCTGCGACGCCCTTGCCATCACCGGAATGACCTGCGGGTGATCGAGCGCCTTCAGCAAGGCTGCGTACACTCGATGTGGCTGCAGTTCGTGAGCAACGCGCCGAAAGAGCTCGGGCAGGCGTTTACGGGGATCGACGATCAGCTCGATCTGGCCGATGATTTCCCGTTCGCCGTACTCCTCCCAGCGCTCGAGTGCTGCGTTGAGCAAGGCCTCGCGGGTACGGAAATGCCAGTAAAAACTGCCTTTGGTGACGCCTAGCTGGCGCGCCAGCGCCTCGACCGCCAACGCACCGACACCTTGTTCGGCAATCAGGTGCAGCGCAGCCAGTTCCCAGTCTTCGGCGGACAGGCGGGTACGTTCGGGTTTGTTGCCTACATTCATCCGTGTATGGTATCCACAGCCTGTGTGTTTGTAATGTAACGCGCCTATCTTATTGATCCATCGACATATTTATCGTGTTGGGAGGACGACCCGGCGGAATGGTTGACGGCGGTTGTCGCGGCGATCCATACTCTTACGTATGGTCTATCAAGATGATTTCACTACGGTAAGCGAGCGCTTGCCCGTTGCCGACCTCAGTCTGGCGGTGGACACCCGCCATCCCGGCGGCAGTCCGACCGTGGTTTTTGCGCACGGTTTTGGTCAGACCCGCGGTGCGTGGACGGCGGCGGCAGCAGCTCTGGCCAGGTCCGGCTGTCGTTGTGTCACCTTCGATACGCGTGGTCATGGTGAAAGCGACCGGGTTCCCGATGGGGACTATCACATGGACCAGTTCGCCGACGATCTGATGCGCGTGGCCGCGGCGCAGCCGGAGCCGCCGATTCTGGTCGGTGCGTCGATGGGCGGCTTGCTTGGCATCGTGATCGCTGGCGAAGTGCGCCCTTCGCCATTGCGCGCACTGGTGCTGGTGGATACCACGCCCCGTTGGGAAACCGCGGGCGTGGAGCGCATTCTCGCCTTCATGCAGGCGCACCCGGACGGGTTCGCCAGCTTCGTCGACGCGGCCGAACAAATTGCGGTCTACCTGCCGCAGCGCAAGGAGCGCAAGAGCGAGCAGCAACTGCGGCCCTTGCTGCGAGAGGGACTCGACGGTCGCTTGCGCTGGCACTGGGACCCGGCCCTGCTGGCTGGCGTGGTGCGTGAAAGTGAACGCTATCAACCACGTCTGCTCGCCGCAGCCGCCACGATCGAGGTACCGGTGCTGCTGCTGTCGGGGGGACGCAGCGACGTCGTTTCCCACGCGACCGTCGATGAATTTCTGCGTGCCGTGCCGCACGCGCAGCACGTTGAATTGCCGCAGGCCACACACATGCTCGCTGGCGACGCCAACGATGCTTTCACGAGTGAAGTCGAGCGCTTCGTTCGACGTATGAATTCCCAGTCAACTGACCGGCGCAGCGCCGGTGCTGTCCAACCGTGATGAGGTGCTGAGATGTCCGTGATACTGACCCTGTTGGCGGCGCTGATTGCCAGTGGCGCCTGTGCCTACCACCGCACCAGCCTGCGTACCTGGGCGATCGCGACCATCGTCACCACGTTGGTGGTCGGCCTGGTGGTGCACGCGCCTGGAACCATGATCGTCTTGTTGATCATCGAGTTGGCCATTGCCGTTCCGCTGCTGCTGATCGACTTCCGTCGCAAGCAGATCAGCGCACCCATTCTGAAGATGTTCGCCAAGGTCACGCCGAAACTCTCCGAGACCGAACAGACGGCGCTCGAAGCGGGCACCGTCGGCTTCGAGGGCGAGCTGTTTTCCGGCAAGCCGAACTGGAGCGAGCTGCTGAAGCAGCCCAGGCCGGAGTTGAATGTCGAGGAGCAAGCGTTCCTCGACGGTCCGGTGGAACAGCTGTGCGCCATGCTCGACGACTGGGAGATCACCCACGAGCTGGCCGATCTGCCGCCGGATGTGTGGAGGTTCATCAAGAAGAACAAGTTCTTCGGCATGATCATCCCGAAGCACTACGGCGGCCTGGAATTCTCCGCGCTGGCGCATTCGGCGGTGCTGCAGAAAGTGTCGACGATGTCGGCCACGGCCGCGTCCACCATTGCCGTGCCGAACTCGCTCGGACCGGCCGAGCTGCTGTTGCATTACGGTAGTGACGAACAGAAAAACCACTATCTGCCGCGTCTGGCCATCGGCGAAGAGATTCCCTGCTTCGCGTTGACTGGCCCTTACGCTGGCTCCGATGCCACCTCGATTCCGGACGTCGGCATCGTCTGCAAGCAGCTGGTCGATGGCGTGGAAACGCTGGGTATCCGGCTCACCTTCGACAAACGGTACATCACGCTGGCGCCGGTGGCGACGGTGATCGGACTGGCGTTTCGGATGTACGATCCGGAACACCTGCTGGGCGAGAAGGAGGACCTCGGCATTACGCTGGCGTTGCTACCGCGCGAGACACCGGGACTCAAGATCGGTCGCCGTCATTTCCCCTTGAACATTCCGTTCCAGAATGGTCCGTTGCATGGCAAGGACGTTTTTGCACCGATGTCGGTGCTGATCGGTGGCCCGCACATGGCCGGCCAGGGCTGGCGCATGCTGGTGGAGGTCTTGTCCGTGGGCCGGGCGATCTCGCTGCCGTCCAATGCCACCGGGGCGATGCGCGGTTCGGCGCTGGCGACCGGCACCTACGCGCGCATGCGCAAGCAGTTTGGTCTCGCCGTGGCCCGGTTCGAGGGCGTCGAGGAAGCGCTGGCGCGAATCGGTGGCCTGACCTACGCGATCACCGCATTGTCCCGCGCAACAGCGGCGGCGGTGGATCGCGGTGAAAAGCCCGCGGTGCCGTCGGCTATCGCGAAATATCACGCCACCGAGTGGGCCCGCCAGGTGGCCAATGACACGATGGACGTCCATGGCGGCAAGGCCGTACAGCTCGGGCCGAAGAACTATGCCGCCCGTGGCTGGGCGAGCGTGCCGATCGCGATCACGGTGGAGGGTGCCAACATCATGACCCGTAGCCTGATGATCTTCGGTCAGGGTGCGATTCGCTGCCATCCGTATGTGCTGAGGGAAATGCAGGCGATGGCGATCGCCGATCGCAGCGAACAGCTGCAGGTGTTCGATCGACTGCTGTTCAGCCACATCGGTTTCGGTCTCTCCAACGCGGTGCGCAGCTTTGTGCTCGGCCTCACCGGCTCGCGGCTGGGCGAGACCGCTGGCGATGCCTATACCCGGCGCTACTACCGCAAGCTCAACCGCTATTCCGCCGCGCTGGCGCTATGTGCCGACGTGTTCATGGGCGTGCTCGGTGGCAAGCTGAAGTTCAAGGAAAAACTGTCAGCCCGCCTCGGCGACGTGCTGAGCTATCTGTATATCGCCAGCAGCATGCTCAAGTACCACGAGGACAACGGTCGCCCTGAAGCGGACCGCCCGTTCCTCGCCTGGGGTTTTCACGAGTGCATGTGGCTGATCCAGAACGCCCTGGACGGCGCGATCCGTAATTTCCCGGTGCGTCCGGTGGCGTGGGTCCTGCGCGCCTTGGTGTTTCCGCTGGGTCGCCATGAGGTGCCGCCGTCCGATCGTCT
>JALYXN010000136.1 GCA_030947085.1 Pseudomonadota bacterium
CCACCGACTAGCGCGCTGGCGGCACCAGTTTGAGTCTGGCCGGAGCGAGCCGCTGGTCGGGACACAGCAGAACGCGAATTTCCTCCGGAGGCAGGGGATAGGAATAGAAATATCCCTGTCCTTCCACGCAGCCGGCACGAACCAGGAAATCGTGCTGCCCCTGTGTCTCGATACCCTCCGCAATCGTGGTCAGCCCCAGGCTGCGCGACATGGCCAGCATCGCTTCAGTAATTGCCGCGTCATTACTGCTGCCGGGCAGCCCCGTAATGAAGGAGCGGTCGATCTTGAGATAGGCCACCGCCGGCAGCTTCAAATAGGACATCGACGAATAGCCGGTGCCGAAGTCATCGATAGCCACATCGATACCCAACTCATGCAGCGTCTGCATGGTGCGATACGTGTCGTCGCCCAGGCGCAACATGGCGCTCTCGGTGATCTCCAGCAACAGGCGTTTAGCCGACAACCTGCGCGTATCCATCGCCCGACTGACCCCATCGACGAAAGCGGGGTGCCCAAACCAGCGGGCGGAAACATTCACCGCCACCCGGATCGGGGGGACCCCAGCCAGGTCCCAGGCCTCGATCTGTGCGCAGGTGGCCTGCAGCACCCATTCGTCAATACGCCGAATCATGCCCAGGCTTTCGGCTACGGGAATGAACTCCGCCGGCAACACCTCTCCACGCTCCGGATGCTGCCAGCGCAGCAACGCCTCCACGGCCAGGATGCGCCCGGTGCGCAGCTCGACGCTGGGTTGAAACACCAACTGGAATTCGTTGCGCGCAAGCGCCTGCCTCAGCTCCGTCGCCAACTGCAGTCGCCGCCGGGTATCGGCGTGCATCATGGGCGTGTAGAACCGGAACGCGTTGCGTTCCTCGGTTTTTGCGGCATACATGGCCGCGTCGGCGTTCGCGATCAAGGCAGGCGCATCTTCACCATCCAGTGGATAACCGGCAATGCCGATGCTGCCGCTCAGCACGATCTCGTAGTCGTCCAAGAGGAACGGCTCGCAGAGCGTGGCCAGCAGACGGTTGACGATCGACTTGGCGTCCTCGCGCAGGATCAGGCGGGGAATCAGCACGGTGAATTCGTCACCACCAATACGCCCGGCCACATCCCCTTCGGACAATTGCCGAAGAATGCGCTCGCCGACCTTGATCAGCAGGCGATCGCCCACCGCGTGACTGTAGCTGTCGTTGACGATCTTGAAGGCGTCCAGGTCAATGAACAGCACCACCACCGCCAGGCGCTCCCGCTCGGCAACGGCGATGGCCTCGGTGCATCGGCGTTCGAACTCGGCGCGATTGACCAGGCCGGTCAACGCGTCGTGCCGGGCTAGATGTTCCAGGCGTCGCTGGCTCACTTTGGCCTCGTGAATATTGGTGAACACCGCCACGTAATAAACCACCTGGCCTTCGGCGTCGCGTATCGCGCTGAGGCTCAGGTGTTCGGGGTAGCTGCTGCCGTCGCTGCGGCGGCTCTGTACTTCGCCCATCCAGTGGCGGCCGGCGGCCACATCGTGCCATACCGACTGCGGCAGCGGTTTGCCGTCGGAGAGGCGGCGGCTGTCGTCGATTCGTTGACCCTGCAACGCGTCGCTGGTAAAGCCGGTGAGCTCGGTATGCGCCGTGTTGGCTGAAATCACCCTGCGATCGGCATCCGCGATAATCACGCCCTCCGCGATGCTCGCCAGTGCTTCGGCAGCAACCCGTCGCTCCTGCTCCATGGCAATCCGTTCGGAGATGTCACGAATAATCGCCTGACGCACGGGCATCTGCCCCCAGGTTGCCAAGCTACTTTGAGTTTCCACCGGTCTTCGCACGCCGCCAGCGCCCAGTAGCGCATTGGTTGCCGCGCGCCCCGCTTTCTCGCCGCCCAGGGACTGGCCAAACAAATGGACAAACCGGTCTCCCACCAGGTTATCGGGATCACGCCCGGTCCATTCGGCGGCTGTCCTGTTCACGTCGAGAATGCGACCGCTGGTCTCATCAACCATCACAATTGCATCAGCTGCACTGTCAAACAGCAGCCGATAACGCTCTTCGGTACCGCGGATGCCCTGCAGGATGCGACGGGCCATGCCTACCCAAAGCACAGCAGCCAACACAAAGGCGCCAAACACACCCCAGAACAGCAATTCGCCGACCCACACGGCACCGCTGACCACCTCTCTCGAAAAGAGACTGGTACGCGGCTCCATGAAGTCGTTCAGCGCTTTGATACGCTGCCGCTGTCGCGATATCTCGGTGGCGGAGGGACCTCCGTTCGCATAGGACTGCCCCAATTCCTGGGCAATCGTGCTGAGTACCGCTATGGGCGCATCGGTCGAGCGCCAAGCTGCAATAGCTGAGCGAAGATGAGGCATCCCGGAGAAATGCTCCAGCATAAAGGTCATGCCGGGTTGCGACTCGGGCATGATGTTTCCGCGCTGGAACACCTCGGTAATCTGATCTTCGGTGTAGCGCCCGGCAATGATCGCTTCGCGACCTTTTTGGTCGGACTCGAGCAAGTCGGAATTAGTGCGAAAACCCGCGAGGTCATCGGCCCTGCCGCCGATGACATAGGCATTAAGATCGATCACCGCCTGCTTCTGCGCCTTTGACCAGACGCTCTCGCTGTTCAGGAAGCCGGCGAGCGTCACCTGGACCTGCAGTACACCCCAGGTCAAAGCCATGATCAAAACGACGGCTACCGCCAGCGCATAGGCCAGCGGCAGCAGACGTTGTGTCAGGGGTTTCTGCAAGCTGTTCCTGCCGAAATGCATCGACTTCCCATCAGGTTGATGACGCAGCACCCTTGCGGGGCTTGAGATGCCCTGACACGTTACTCAGGCGGCTGCCTCCTTCGCCGCCCAGACATCGCGACACGATCGAATACACCGGTCACCTAGCAGAATCATGTTCGTATAACTCCGCTTGATGCATTCCGCCAGATGACGCACGTCGTCGGCAGAAGGTGTCTCCCCCATCAGCGTACACACTATATCCAAAGCTTCCCAAGGATGTACGTCATCATACTCCGCATGCAGATGAAGCCAGCGCAGACTTGACGCCCGCGTAGTCGGATCAAAGCTGTCCCTGTAGGTGGAGCTCGCATAAATCATGTGTGCCCACTCACCAGTGACGCCTTCGATGGCGTAATTGGTGGCCACCATACCTGCGGCGAGGGTACCTTTAGTGCTGATCTCCTCGCACCAACGGGTCAAGCCATCGGTGCCATGAGGCATCTTTCCGTGCAACAGGTCCTGACGGGGTACACCGGCACCCTCGGCCCAGTTGAGCCAGTACTCGGCGTGGTTCTGCTCGACCCGGATATTACGCACCAGCCAGCGGCGGGCCTTGTCGTCCCCCGTGCTGCGGCCGTATCGGGTTTTCAGCAGATTGAGCGCCATGTACCCGGGGAAGCGCTCGATGAAAGGCCACAGGCCCATCATGAAGTTGCGGGTGGATTCGCGGTCGAGTTGCATGGCCGTCATCATTTTCCAGATGTCGTGTTCCAGCACTCGCTGCTTGGTGGGGGCACAGTCGGCCACCATGTCCTGCGCCCATTGTGGATAGCTGGTCAGTTCGGTCAGCGGGCCTTTGCGGTCAAAAGGAACATTCATGTCTTTACTCCTGTGGTGTTGCTGGGTGCGGCGATATACCGCGGGGTGATCCGGCACGCAGAGAATCTGCCGCCGGCAGTGACTCGCCATCGTCCGGCGACGGCGGTAAATCAGGGTGGGTCTTCGGCTGCCCTGAATGCTGCGAGCGAGCAGGTGCCGTGCCGGAAGCGCCATGAGCGTTCGCCCATGCGCGGAATAGGTTTTGAGCGCCGCAGTCTTTTCGATTGCTATCGAAGATGCCGGGTTTCGGCTTGACGTGTCGCGTGCACGCGCCTGCGTCTGCGCTGTGACGCGCGAGTGCACACAACCATGATCATCGCCCTGTCCGGCTTTCGCCGTTGCGGGGATC
>JALYXN010000147.1 GCA_030947085.1 Pseudomonadota bacterium
GCCACTGTTCAACGAGTTTCCCGTCGGGGTCGATCAGAAACGTACTGCGCACCACGCCCATGTGGCGTTTTCCATACAGTACTTTTTCGTGAATGACGTCGAAGGCCTTGCACCAGGTTTCATCCGGGTCGGAAATCAGCGGGAATGGCAGCTCCTGTTTGCCCGCGAAGTTCGCATGAGATTTCACCGAGTCGCGTGATACGCCGATGATTTCCGCCTTGCGCTCGCGGAACGCCGGATAGAGGTCGCGAAAGTCCTTTGCTTCGGTCGTGCAGCCCGGGGTGCTGTCTCGGGGATAGAAATACACCACCACCCATTGGCCTTTGAAATCGGACAGGTTTAGCGAGGCATCGCCGCCGGTGAGGCCGGTGAGGGACGGTGCCTTTTCGCCAATATCGGGCATGACTGCTCCTGCACGGCACCGTGGCGCCGCGATTGTGGGTGCGAATGGGGAATACAGACGGGCGAAGGCGGGCTCGCTGCTTCGTGCCGCAGTGCGGGCAATGCCTTGCCCCGATATGTCCAGGGCCTTCGGCATGAATCGACACGCTCGGTGCAATGCAACGTTCCTCCGGCAGTTCACGCAGACAGATTAGCGCGTGCAGGCAGAGATATAACAGCCCTTGTCAGACGATCGCCATCGCGCGATGCTCAACGGCGGGCTAGACCCCGTGGACGGCGCTCAGAATTTGACCGGATCCATGATTGCGTCGAGATTCAGGCCGTCGCACAACTCCAGGAAATCATCGCGCAAGCCCGCAATATGGATTTCCGCCGGAATGCCGATGGTAAACTGCGCCTGGAACATCTCCGCGCCAGTCTGCATCGCGTGGTAGCGGGTGGAATTGAGTTGTTCGACGCTGATCCCGTGCTGGCTGAAGAACTCAACGATATGCGCCACGATGCCGGGCCGATCCGCCGCCACCACCTCCACCAGATAGGGCAGCAGGTGGGAGCTGTTTTCGCGTGGCCCGGTCCGGTAATGCACCAGCCGCAGGCTTTCATCGCGGGCCAGCTTGGTCAGCGCTGTTTCGAGCTTGGCCAGCGCGTCCCAGGCGCCACTGGCCAGCAACATCAGCGAAATCTCCGTGCCGATGGTCGAGACCCGCGATTCGCTCAAATTGCAGCCGGCGTCGGCAATGCGTTTTGCCAGTGCCAGCAACGGCGAATGAAGTGCTGGCGTGAGCGACTGGATCAGCAGCTGATTGTCATTGCCCGCGCGCATGACCGCGGGAGCAGAGGCCGAAGAAGATTTCAAGAGGCGATTACCTGTGTGCATCATCCCGCGTGACGCGGAAACGTGAGACTACTCCCATCGAGCTTACTTGCCCGTCCGGCGAGGCGGCAAGTAACATGCAAGGCTTGATATGACTGGAATCGGGTCTTGAATATTCGCGGAAGCATTTGCGCCCTGGTGACCCCGTTTGCAGCGGATGGCGCGCTCGACCTCGATGCGTTCGGTCGACTGCTGGATTACCAGCTGGCCGGTGGAACTCAGGCGCTGGTGGTCGCAGGCTCCACCGGTGAGGCGCACATGCTGGAACTGGCCGAGTTCGACGACCTGGTGAGCTTTGCCGTCAAGCATGTCGCGGGCCGGGTGCCGGTCATTGTCGGCACGGGAGATGCCGGCACCGCCAAGACCGTCGCGATGACCCAGCACGCCAGGTCATTGGGCGCTGACGCGGCCTTGGTGGTAGTGCCCTATTATGTGCGACCCACGCAGGAAGGTCTGCGCCGGCATTTTCTGGAAGTCGCCGAGCACGGTGGTTTGCCGGTGTTGCTTTACAACGTGCCGACTCGCACCGGCTGTGACCTGTTGCCGGAGACCGTTGCGATGCTGCGCGAGCATCCGGCGATCATGGGGATCAAGGAAGCGCGCAGTGATCGTGCCCGCATTTCGGCGCTGGCGGAACTTGTGCGTCCGGATTTCGTCTATCTCTCCGGTGACGACGCCAGCGCGGGAGAAGCCATGCTCGCCGGTGCAGCGGGAACGATCTCGGTGGTAGCCAATCTGGTGCCGGAAGCGTTCCGTTCGTTGTGCGACGCCGCCACCGGCGATAATCAGGCGTTGACCGAGCAGTGTCGGCAGGCGCTGGTGCCGCTGTTGCAGGCCCTGGATTGCGCGCCCAACCCGATTTCGGTCAAGGCGGGCCTGCCCGTATTGGGGTTGGGTCTGGCGGTGCCGAGATTGCCGCTGGTTGAATTGAACGACGGACCGGATCGCGTCCGATTACACCAAGCGCTGTCCAGTCTGGCATCCTTGGCGACTGTGGCCGGCTGACAGCGGCCTGACTTACTTACGGAATTTGACTACATGAAGAAAACCTCACTCCTCGTGGCCTTGCCTGCCGTTGCCCTCAGTGGCCTGCTGCTATCGGGCTGCGGCATGTTCCGCTCGCACAAGGCGTGGGAGACCGCCCAGCAGGAAGCTCCGCTGGAGATTCCGCCGAGCCTTGATCGTCCCTCCACCAGCGAAGCGCTGATGATTCCGCCGTCGGGCGGCAATCAGCCCACGTCCAACGGTGCCACCGCAGACGTAGGCGCTGCGGCGGGCGCCAATCCTGGCCAGATCGCCGATGGTTTCGTGCTCACTGGGAATGTCGATGAGGCCTACCGGAAGGTGGGCCAGGCGTTGGAAAGCGGCGGCGTCGGAGAGGTTATCGGGCATGATGACGCGGCCCACACCTATACGCTGAATGTTTCCGACGCCCTTTCACAGCAGAAAAAGCAGGGTTTCTTCGGTCGTATGTTCGGCGGCAAGAAAGAGTCGGCCAGTGCGCCGGGTGCGGCCTCGCATCAGGTCCAGTTGACCATCGGAAGCAGCGGTGCCAGTGGCAGCCAGGTACGTGCGGTCGGCAATGCGGCGGCCGTTTCGAAGGTCGTTGATACGTTGAAATCGCGTCTCGGCGGCTGATGCCCGAGCCATGCATGGCTGACAACGAAAAAACGCCGCCCGAGGGCGGCGATTTTCGTTGTGTTCGTTGGCGACGCGCAGTTCAGCGTTGCAGAAGCTCCCGCTTACCCGGCTTGCCTTCCCACTCCTTGGCATCGACGGGAGCATCCTTTTGCTCGGTAATTACCGGCCAGCCCTTGGCCAGTTCGGCGTTCAGTGCGACAAAATCTTCCTGACCGGCTGGCACATCATCTTCGGGGTAAATTGCATTGATGGGGCACTCCGGCTCGCACAAGGTGCAGTCGATGCATTCGTCCGGATCGATCGCCAGGAAGTTGGGGCCTTCGTGGAAGGCGTCGACCGGGCAGACCTCAACGCAATCGGTGTATTTGCACTTGATGCAATTGTCGATGACAACAAAGGTCATGGGGCAAGACTCTTCGGATATGCAGGGCTGATAAGTGTCACAGGACACGGGCTCTTTTGAGATGTGCGGGCATGAATGGCCGCTTTTGATCTCCACCCGTCGGGAATGCTGCTGGCCGCTGTGTCGATTACCGCGATCATGGACGATCGAACCGGTCGTGAACAGTGCGGCGATGGATGGCGGCCTTTGATCTGGCCAACGGCCAAAGTCCGCGGGTTCTCGAAAACCCTGCCAGGCAACAGCAATCATGGAAGATTGCACGAACTGAAAAATGGTGCTCCCTACGAGACTCGAACTCGTGTTCCCGCCTTGAGAGGGCAGTGTCCTGGGCCACTAGACGAAGGGAGCGTTATGCTGTGAAGCGCGCTAGTATAACGGAATTGTTTCATTCGGCAATGCTGGTGAGGCATGTCCGGAGCGCGCCATGATTGCTCCGCCGGCGTAGCTCTTGCGCCATCCCGCCGGATGCTCCGCGGCAGTCTCTGCCGCGATATATTGCCACCGAAGGGCAGTTTGCCCGCAAGGATTTCGACCGCTTGAACTTCGAACCAGGGACCGACCATCCATCTTCGCTGCGGATCATTCCGCGCGACCAGCACATCATTTCCCGCAAGAACATCAGCAAGGCCGCCTTGCGCGTGCTCTACCGTCTGAATGAGGCTGGCTATACGGCCTACCTTGTCGGTGGCGCCGTGCGCGACCTGCTGCTGAATGTGCAGCCGAAGGATTTCGATATTGCCACCAGCGCGACGCCGGACGAGGTGAAGAAACTGTTCCGCAATTGCCGCCTGATCGGGCGTCGTTTTCGGTTGGCGCATGTGGTGTTCGGACCGGAAATCATCGAGGTGGCGACCTTTCGCGGCCTGGGTGAAGAGGGCGCTGAGGGCGATCGCCATATCGTCGATGGCCGCATCGTACGCGACAATATCTGGGGCACGATCGAGGAGGATGCGATCCGTCGCGACTTCCGCGTCAACGCGATGTATTACGACATCAGCGACTTCTCCGTGCGCGACTACGCCAATGGCACGCGGGATCTCGATGATCGCGTACTGCGGCTGATCGGTGATCCAGAAACCCGCTATCGCGAGGATCCTGTGCGGATGCTGCGTGCGGCGCGGCTGGCGGCGAAGCTGGACATGAGCATCGATCAGGCGGCGATGGCGCCGTTCGAATCTTTGGGACCGTTGCTGGCCGATGCGGCGCCGGCACGACTGTTCGATGAATCACTGAAAATGTTTCTCAGCGGCAACGGCTTGAAAAGCTTTCGCATGCTGGAGCATTGCGGCCTGCTGAAATTCCTGTTTCCTGCCACGGCTCGTGCGCTCAAACGCGGGGACGAGGCCCTGCGTGCCCTGGTCGAGAACGGCCTGGCCAACACGGATGCGCGCATCGCCGAAGACAAGTCCGTCACCCCGGCCTTTCTATTTGCCGTGCTGCTATGGGGCGAAGTGCGCGATACCGCCGTTCAGGCCATCGCGCGTGGCCAGGACAGCAACGAAGCATGGTCGCTTGCCGCGGCGAAGGTGGTTGGCGAGCAATGCCAGCGGGTGGCGATACCGCGTCGCTTCACTTACACCATGGAAGAGATCTGGTCGCTGCAACCGCGCTTCGAGCAGATCCAGCGCAAGCGCGTGTTGCGCTTGATGACGCATCCCCGATTCCGTGCGGCATTCGATTTCCTGCTGTTGCGCGCGGATGAATCCAAAGCCATGCGCGAACTGGGGCAATGGTGGGCACACGCGCAAAAGTTGCCGCAGGATGTGCTGGCGGCTGCCTTGCCGGCCAGCGGTGGCAGTGCCGGTAGTGACTACCCGCTGACATCCTCCAGCAGCAAACCACCGCGCCCGCGTCGTCGTCGCCGTTCCGGTCCCAAGCCTGGTTCTGCGTGACACGCGCATACGTCGCCCTGGGCAGCAACATGAGCGACCCGAGGCAACAGGTGCTCGATGCGATGGAGGCCTTGGCACAGCTGCCGGATACGGCCGTGGTCAAGCGTTCGTCGTTTTACCGCACGCCGCCATGGGGCGTGCTGGAGCAGCCCGCCTTCGTCAATGCGGCGGTGGAACTGAAGACGTCACTTTCTCCGCATGCCCTGCTGGATGCCTTGTTGGTGATCGAGCAAAAAGCGGGCCGCGTTCGCGCTGTGCGCAATGGGCCTAGAACGCTGGATCTGGATCTGCTGCATGTGGACGGCGTGCAGCTCGACGATGCGCGACTGACCTTGCCCCACCCACGCATGGCAGATCGTGCCTTCGTGCTGCTGCCGCTGCGCGACATCGCACCGACCCTTCCGCTTCCCGGTGGCGGCACGGTAGCGCAGCGCGTGCGTCAGCTCGATCTGGCCGGGTGCGAACAGGTCGCTTGAACTCCCGGTGGTGCAGCGCATAATCGGCGGTCACCCTCTCTCCAGGAATTGCCTTGTACGTGCTCAA
The DNA here is from genome assembly GCA_030947085.1 of Pseudomonadota bacterium. Taxonomy (GTDB): domain Bacteria; phylum Pseudomonadota; class Gammaproteobacteria; order Xanthomonadales; family Rhodanobacteraceae; genus Rhodanobacter. Next base: position 5,756 of record JALYXN010000147.1, read on the forward strand.
TGCCAGTGTCCCCGATCGCAAGCCGGTGACCGTGCCGGCGCTCCAGGCCATGAAGGCGGAGGGCAGGCGCATCGTCATGCTTACTGCCTACGACGCCAGTTTCGCGTGGCAGGTTGAGGCCGCGGGCGTCGATATCGCGCTGGTGGGTGATTCACTGGGTATGGTGGTGCAAGGTCATCGCAGCACCCTGCCAGTGACGCTGGAGCACATGGTCTATCACACGACCGCCGTGGCGCGTGGCCTGTCGTCCACATTGCTGGTTGCGGACCTGCCGTTCATGGCGGACCGTGACACGGCATACGCGCTCGAGGCCGGCGCGCGGCTGGTGGGCGAGGCGGGCGCGGCGATGGTGAAGATCGAGGGCGCCGCAGCGCATATTCTCGAGGCAATTGCGGCCCTGTCGGCGCGGGCGATTCCGGTCTGCGCGCATCTTGGGCTTACGCCGCAGTCGGTGCACAAGTTTGGCGGCTTTCGCATTCAGGGGCGCGAGCAGGCAGCCGCGGACCGGGTGCTGACCGAGGCGCTGGCGGTGCAATCCGCGGGCGCGGATCTGCTGGTGATGGAAGGCGTACCGGTAGCCTTGGGCAGACGCGTCACCGAAGCGCTGGCGATACCGGTGATCGGCATCGGCGCCGGGCCCGATTGCGACGGTCAGGTGTTGGTGATTCACGACATGCTGGGCATCACGCCCGGCAAACGTCCCAAATTCAGCAAGGATTTCCTCGCCGGCCGCTACTCCGTGGCGGCGGCGATTGCCGCCTACGCCGACGACGTCCGCCGCGGCGTCTTCCCCGCCCCTGAGCATTGTTTCAACTGACTGACGAGTTTCATCGACCATGCAGACCGTTCATGACGCCCCTTCCGTGCGCGCCACCATTCGTAACTGGCGCGGTCAGGGTCAGACGGTCGGCTTTGTGCCGACGATGGGCAACCTGCATGCAGGGCACCAGTCGCTGATCAAGCTGGCGCGGGCGCGTACCGACCGCGTAGTGGCCAGCGTTTTCGTCAATCCCACCCAATTCGGTCCTAACGAAGATTTCGAGCGCTATCCGCGCACCTTGCCTCAGGATCAGTCGGTGTTGGCCGGCGAAGAGTGCGACCTGTTGTTTGCGCCGGACCTGGCGACGATGTTTCCGTTTGGGCCCGAGAATAGTGTCAGCCTGCGCGTGCCGCAGATCACGGAAACCCTGGAAGGCGCCCATCGCCCCGGTCATTTCGACGGCATGGCTACGGTGGTGTGCAAGCTGTTCAACCTGGTGCAACCGGACGTGGCGGTGTTCGGGCAAAAGGATTTCCAGCAGCTGAAGGTGATCGAGCGCTTCGTGCGAGACCTTTCGTTGCCGGTGAAAGTCATGTCTGCGCCGATTTTTCGCGATGGGGATGGCTTGGCACTCAGTTCGCGCAACCAGTATTTGTCTGCTGCCGAGCGCGCGCGGGCACCGTTGATTCATGACACCTTGCTGAAAATGCGCGAATGGTCGGCCAACGGTCACCCGTGGCAGGCGTTGGAGCAGACCGCTTGCGCCCGGTTGATACGGGCCGGCTTTGTACCCGACTACGCGGTGATTCGTCGCGCCGAGGATCTGGCGGAGCCTCGCGATGGCGAGACCAGCGGCCTGATCGCGTTGATTGCCGCCCGTCTGGGCAAGACCCGGTTGATCGACAACTTGCTGTTCATTTGATGTGCCCACATGTGATCAGCGAATCTGCTGATGTTGCGACGCAGCGTCATCGGCTCGATAATCAGTGACTTTGCTGAGCCAACGCTGGAAACAACGTCATGCACCTGAACATGCTCAAGGCCAAGATCCATCGTGCCACGGTGACCCATGCCGAACTGCACTACGAAGGCTCGATCGCCATCGATGGCGTGTTGCTGGACGCGTCAGGCATCCGCGAGTACGAGCAGATTCACGCCTGGAACGTCAACAGCGGTCAGCGCTTCGTCACTTATGCGCTGCGGGCCGAGGAAGGTTCGGGCATCATTTCGGTCAACGGCAGCGCCGCGCGCAGTGCCCAGACCGGTGACCTGATCATCATCGCCGCGTTTGCGCAGTTGAGCGAAGCGGAACTGGATAAGTTTCAGCCGACGTTGATCTATGCCGACGCCAACAACGGCATCTCGCACACCAACCGCTCGATCCCCAAACAGATGGCCGCGGCCTGAATCACAGCGCCGCGGCTTGTCGCCGTTGCTGCGTCTG
>JALYXN010000171.1 GCA_030947085.1 Pseudomonadota bacterium
GAGCAACTTCAGTCGCAATCGCTTCCCGGCAGACACACCGCTTGAAGGTGATCAACATCAAAGGCATCGCGCACAGAGTGCGCTCCTACAGCTTGGGCGTGACCGTTGACGTCGTAGCGGAGATGTTGGCTTCATGGTCAGCGCTGCGGATCAGTCACGGTGGCCATGCGGTTGATATTGCCGCGCGATGCGCCCTACGCGCGGGCCGCGTCCCGCCATTGAGTCACGGCCTCGCCACGCCCGTTTCAATCCGGTTGCGTCTACTTGTGTACCCTATACAAGCCGGCCGTATCCCGCCACAGACTGTCAGGTGATTCGCCACTCGTCGCCGGGCATGATCCGGCGCATGAACTCGTCGAACATGGGGACCGTGAATGCCGTATCACCATGACTTGGGCTCCAGATCATGCCTTTGGAGATCAGCTGGTTGCGGGTCGGGCCCAGCGCTGTGACCTTCCGTTCAAGAACGGTCGAAATATCGCCTGAACGATGGGGTCCGGGGCCGAGCTCGGCCATCGCGCGCAAGTAGCGTTTCTCCGAGGGGGTCATCCGGTCAAAGCGAACGCGAAAAAAGCTCTCATCGAGCGCGGCCGTCGCCTCGACCGAGGCTGTCTCGATATCCCCAGACGTGATGGGTGAAGTCGTCGCCACGTCCCACGCATGTTTGCCCCATTCCTGCAGGAAGTAGGGGTAGCCGTGGGTTGCATCCAAAATGCGTTGGGTCGCTGCGGGCTCATAGGCCACACCCAGATCATTTGCCGGCACCTCCAGCGCGTCCCTTGCCGCGATCGCGTCCAGCGGGCCGACGAAAGGGAAGTCGAATAGTCGCTCGGCATAGGATTTGGCGCGCCCCATCCGTCCCGGTAATTGCGGCAGACCCGCGCCGACAAGCATCACCGGCACTTGCTGCTGCGCGCAACGATGGAGCGAAGTGATCAAGGACGCGAGCTGTTCTTCTTCGACATACTGCAGCTCGTCCACGAAGAGGATCAGCGCCGATTCGGCAGCCTTGGCCGCGCGTCCTGCTGCTTCCAGCAGGGCCTGCAGATCGTGTTCCAGGTCGCCGTTGTCGGCCAGCCCCGGTTCGGGATCGAAATCGATGCCGACTTCTATGTCCCCATATTTCAGCTTGAGCGCCTTGGCAAAGCCAGCGAGCGCGCTAAGTGCGCGTCTGGCCAAATCACGAGCCTTCTCGGATCGGGACAGACGTAACAGTACCTGTCGCAACTGTGGCGCAAGGATGGCGGGTAAGGATCGCCCTTCGGGAGCCTCGATGCGCAGAGTATGGAGCCCGGCAGCCTCCGCATCGTCACGCATGCGGTCGAGCAAGACGGTTTTGCCGACTCCACGCAGTCCAATCATCAGCACGCTTTTGGCCTGCCGCCCCGCGCGGATACGCTGAGTGGCGATACTCACCAGCCGAAGCAAGTCATCACGGCCGGCGAGTTCGGGAGGCGGCGCTCCGGCGCCCGGAGTGTAGGGGTTGGTGACGGGATCCATGGTGTAATTTTATGCCGATGTTAGGAATATTACAATAACTGCATAATACAAGTAAACCACACCTAATCAGCAACTTCTGAAAGTCGGTTCAGGTACGAACGGCGTGAGCCGGCGCTGACCCCGGGAGCCTGCTCAAGTCCGTCACTGCCGAATAAATTCGTAGGAGCGCACCCCGTGCGCGATGCTCTCCGCCCTGGCACGCAAAAACGCATCGCGCACGACCGAAGGAAGTCCCTTGTGGACAGCGATCCTGCAGATCAGACACGTCCGTAGACGTCTCAGGCTCTTCCGTAAACATCGTCGAATCGCACGATGTCGTCTTCGCCCAGGTAACTGCCGGACTGCGACGGAACAAAGGAGACGGAGGGAATTATTCGAATTATTCACATTTAATTGCCTCCGTTCCCTTATCGGGCGGGGAGCGTGGGAGTCACCGGCTACGACCGGTCGATGCCTCCGAGACGCGTCGCCTGAGCGCGTTGCGTGAGCGCATTTCGCGGGTCACCGGCATTCGCCATGCCCGGCACGATCACTACACGTTCCACACTACCTTCGGTTACGAAAACCGGGGTCAGTGTCGACATTTCAAAAAAGTACACTCTGACCCGGGTTTTCTTTGCACGCGGACCGAGCCATCAAGGGGTGGGCCTTGAGCCCGTGATTCTGTGCCACGCACGCCGTGCACCTG
>JALYXN010000128.1 GCA_030947085.1 Pseudomonadota bacterium
CCTACAAAATCGGTAGCATACCGATTTGCGTGAGGTTCTCCGCGGTCAGGAGTTAGCTCGCGGGCGATCTCGTCAAGCACTTGTAGGAACGGCTTTAGCCGCGATGCTTCTGCCCTGACGTTGCAACGAAGAGCATCGCGACTGAAGTCGCTCCCACAAAATCAGTAGCACCCCGATTTGCGTGAGGATATCCGCGGTGTAGGAGCTCCAGATAGCTCGACCGACAACATAGAATCTCCTACGAATGCGTTAACGCTTACGCGTCGCCGGTGGCCACGGGTCGTGTCGGGTCGCTGACCCAGCCACTCCAGGAGGGCGCGTAGAGGCGCGATCCGTGCAGGCCGGCGTGCTCCATCGCCAGCAGGTTGTGGCAGGCGGTCACGCCGGAGCCGCACATGTGCACCACCTGCGTCGGCGCGATGTCTCCCAATACCGAGCGAAATCCGTCGCGCAGTGCTGCGGCCGGCTTGAACCGGCCGTCGCTGCCGAGGTTGTCGGCAAACGGGCGGTTCAGTGCGCCGGGAACATGGCCGCCCACCCGGTCCAGCGGTTCGACATCACCGCGATAACGCGGGGCTGCGCGCGCATCCAGCAGTTGGCCGGCGGCACCATCGGATACGGCGGCGTGATCGATCACCAGTTGGCCCGGATCGTAGTGCAGCTCGACATGGGTGGGCGGACGCTCCACGGGTAAACCGGATTCCAGCGGCAGATCGGCCGCCAGCCATGCGGACAATCCGCCATCGAGCACCGCGGCATCGACGCCGCATAGGCGCAACAACCACCACAGACGAGCTGCGGCCAAGGCGCCGCCAGCGGCGTCATAACTCACCACCTGCATGCCCGGCGTCCAGCCCCAGCGCGACAGCAAGCCGTTGAACGCCGTCGTCAGCGGCAACGGATGCCGGCCAAGGCCGTGCGACTGTCGGGTCAGATCGGAGAGATCCTGATCGAGACTGGCGAAAACGGCGCCGGGGATATGGCCGTCCATATACTCGCGCTCACCCTTGCCCGGATCGGCGAGATCAAAACGGCAGTCGACAATCAACACCTCCGCCGATGGCAAAGCGGACAGTTGGTTGGCGTCGATAAGTGGGGTCTTGAGCGTCATGTCCTTCCCATCCGTTGCAAAAGGTTGAGCAATATCGCCGCCGTGGCACCCCATATGCGGTGTCCGCCATGGACGAACTCCACCATGTCGCGACGATGGCCGCGAAAGTCCATGGTGTAGCGGCGCAGATTCGCCGGTTCCAGCAGAAAGGCCAGCGGCACCTCGAAAACCTCGGCCACCTCGTCTGGCGAAGGATACAGACGCGCCTGCTCGGCAATGCGCGCCACTACCGGTGTGATGCAGAAGCCACTGATGGTTTCGAAGCGATCCAGATAGCCCAGCGGTGTCACCAGCGCGCGATCGAGGCCGATCTCCTCTTCGCTCTCCCGCAGGGCCGTGGTCACGGCATCGCCGTCATCCGGATCCGTGCGTCCGCCGGGAAAGGCCACCTGGCCGGCATGCGACTGCAGGTGATCCGTACGTACCGTGAGCACCAGTCGCGGTTGCACACCATCACGAAAGCCGATCAATACGGCTGCTGGAAGGCGTTCGTGCGGTCCGATCAGCTGCGTCATGTCGGCATGATTCCAGCCTTGCGTCAGCGGCGGCGATGCGAGCGGGATCAAGGCACTGATCATGGCGTCCATCACGATGATTTCCGCTCCGGGAGGACCACCTGCATCACATACAACCGCTCGGCGTCGCTCATCGTGCTCCAGCGACCGATCTCTTCACCGGTCCGCTGACAACCGACACACAAGCCACCGCTATCCAGCCGGCAGGTGCCGATGCAGGGAGTCAGCGCAGGAGTTTGCGGGGGCGCGGGAGCGTTCGACATGCGCGCTCATGATATCACTGCGCCAGCTGGCTCCCATCGCCGTCGGACTTGATATCCAGCAATTCGATCTCGAATACCAGCGTCTCGTTCGGTCCGATGCGGGGCAGTTCGCCGTTGCCGCCGTAGGCCAGCTGGGACGGTATCACCACCCTCCAGCGGTCCCCCACGTGCATCCGCGGGATGACGTCCTGCCAGCCCGGAATCACCTTGTCGACCGTGAAACTGACCGGCGCACCATGCGCCCACGTGCTGTCGAACTCGGTGCCGTCGATCAGCATGCCGCGATAGTTCACCGTCACGGTGCTGTGCACCGTCGGGCTGTCCTTGCCCGAACCACTGCTCAATACCGCGTACTGGATGCCCGAAGGCAATTGCACGACGCCAGGCTGCTGCCGGTTGCGTGCGAGGAAGGCTGCACTCTTCTTGGCATTGGCTGCGGCGATGCGCTGAAACTCGGCTCGCGCGTCGGCCCGCATCTGCTCGTTGAGCCGTTGCATCTGTTGATGCATCTGCTGCATCGACACGGTCGGTGCCTGCTTGGCATAGGCGTCCCGGATCGCACGTTGCAGCACCTTGATGTCGACATCGGGCTTTCCGTTCGCGAACTGGCTTCCGATCTGATAACCGATCGCATACGACAGTTTGGCTTTATCCGGCTTGACAGAAGTCACCGCCGCGGATGCAGGCACGCGCTGCTGCGCGTGCGCCATGCCGCCAAACAGCAGCATGCCGAGCAACCCGAAGCGTAGATGTGTCATGGCTATATCCACTGGCCCTTCCGTATCGCGACGTTCGATCCTGTCAAGTCACGCCAAGCGGCTCACCCGATCGCTGCAGCGAGCCGCGCTCGGGACTTGAGAAACCCCGAGGCCACAAAGGTTCCCGCTGCTACCATTCTGCCTTTGCATTCCACAGGAGCCAACGATGGCTTATCGCAACCTGGAAATCGGCAACCGCGATGCGGTCCGCACCATCATCGTCAATCGCCCCGACAAGCTGAATGCGCTCAATCGCGAGACGTTGAACGAGTTGACGCTGGCGTTTGGGCAGGCGGCCCAGGACGATGCTGTGCGCGCCGTGGTGCTCACCGGTGCGGGCGAAAAGGCCTTCGTGGCGGGTGCCGACATCGCCGAAATGAACGGGTACACGCCGACCCAGGCGCAAAGTTTTTCGCGCACCGGACAGCGCCTGATGACCACAATCGAGCGGCTTGGCAAACCGGTCATCGCGAGCATCCAGGGGTTTGCCCTGGGCGGCGGCATGGAACTGGCCATGGCCTGCCATCTCCGGATCGCCAGCGAGAAAGCGAAATTCGGGCAACCTGAAATCAATCTCGGCCTGATTCCCGGCTTCGGTGGCACCCAGCGGCTGTTGCGGCTGGCCGGACGTGGCGCGGCACTGGAGCTGTGCCTGACCGGCGCGGTCATCAACGCGCAACGGGCCTTCGAACTGGGCGTGGTTACCCGTGTGGTGGCGCCGGAGGCGCTGGACGACGCCGTGAACTCACTCGCCGAGCAACTGGCCGCGTCCGCGCCGCTGGCCGCCGCCGGCATTCTCGACGCGGTATTGCTGGGAGGCGAGAGCGCGATCGATCAAGGGCTGGAGTTCGAGACGCAGGGCTTCGCGCTGGCCTTTTCCACCGACGACATGCGCGAAGGCACCAGCGCGTTTCTGGAGAAGCGCAAGGCCGAATTCAAAGGTCGCTGACACGCTCTTGTGGGAGATTCTATGTTCGCAGTCAAGCGGCTTGCGGTGACTTTGGCTGATAGGTTGAGCCGGTCTTGAGCAGGGCAAAAAGCAATGCGTGCGAGCTTTCGCCCGAGCGCGACCAGCGGCGCAG
>JALYXN010000131.1 GCA_030947085.1 Pseudomonadota bacterium
CGTGGATCGGATCACGGTCATCCACGACTATCCCGCCACCCAGTGTGCGCTGGCCCGGATTCGCGCGGGCGAGCCGCCGCTGGCGGAGCGGTTCGAGTTGTACCTGGGCCCGTACGAACTGGCCAACGGTTACCACGAGTTGAACGACGCATCCGAACAACGGGCGCGGTTCGAGCGTGATCGTCAGGTGCGCGCGCAGCGCGGGCAGGGCGAGGTGCCGATGGACGAAAATCTGCTCGGTGTGCTGGACGCCATGCCGGACTGTGCCGGCGTTGCCATGGGCATGGAGCGGCTGTTGATGTGTCTGGCCGGTACCGACGCGATCGAGGATGTACTGGCCTTTTCGTTCGCACGAGCCTGACGCCGGTCGACGCGGCCGGCGAAAAGACCAGCGGCGGGATACGCGACCCAGGTTCCCGGCCATTGTCGTTTGCGTGGCGTTGCAACGCAGCGCCACACTGATTTTGTGATCGCCTGCTTTGACGACGGTACGCGCTGCGAACAGCGTGGCTTGGGGTATCGTGGCCACCTTCTTGCCATGCGGGCCGATACACCCGATGACTACCAGCCAAGCACTCCCATTGGTCTCTGACCGACTGCAGGTTCGCGACCTGCGCACGCTGACACTTTCGGCACTGGGCGGCGCGCTCGAATTCTATGATTTCGTGGTGTTCGTGTTCTTCGCCATTCCGCTGGGTCATCTGTTTTTCCCCCCGACCACCGCACCATGGCTGGCGCAGTTGCAAGTGTTCGGCATCTTCGCGGCGGGCTATCTGGCCCGGCCGCTGGGCGGCATCGTGATGGCGCACTACGGCGATACGCTGGGTCGCAAGCGAATGTTCATGCTGAGCGTGTTTCTGATGGCCTTGCCGACGCTGGCAATCGGTCTGCTGCCGGTGTATGCGCAAATTGGCATGCTGGCTCCGCTGTTGCTGCTGCTATTGCGCGTGATGCAAGGCATTGCGGTGGGCGGCGAGGTGCCGGGAGCGTGGGTGTTCGTTGCCGAGCATGTGCCACCGGGCCGCATCGGATTCGCCTGCGCCAGTCTCACCTCCGGACTCACTGTAGGCATCCTGATCGGCTCGGTGCTGGCGGCAGCGATCAATCGCCATCTGACGCCCACGGAGATCCTCGATTACGGCTGGCGCCTGCCATTCCTGGCCGGCGGCGTGTTCGGTTTCGTGGCGCTGTGGTTGCGGCGATGGCTCAGCGAAACGCCGGTGTTCGAGGCGATGCATGCGCGCAAGCAACTGGCCAGCGGATTACCGCTGGCACAGGTTTTCAGGAATCACCTCCCCGCCGTGCTGGTGTCGATGCTGATCACCTGGATGCTCACGGCAGCCATCGTGGTGATGATCCTGATGACGCCATCCTTGGTGCAATCGGCGTTTCACATCGAAGCGCGACGGGCATTTTTTGGTAACAATCTGGCATCGTTTGCGCTGGCGATCGGATGCCTGTTTTACGGATGGCTGGCCGACCGCTTTACGTCGGCGAGGGCACTGCTGTTCGGGGCCATGGGACTGCTGCTGTGCAGCTACGCCCTGTACCTCGATCTGCAGGCGGGCGCGCGTCATTTCGTGATGCTGTACACGTTGACTGGATTTTCTGTTGGCGTAGTTGGCGTAGTGCCATCAATCATGGTGGCGGCCTTTCCGCCCGCGGTTCGCTTTTCCGGACTGTCGTTTTCCTACAACATCGCCTACGCCCTGTTCGGTGGGCTGACGCCGCCGCTGATCGGCATCCTGATGCGCCAAGCCGGCCCGCTGGCGCCCGCGCATTACGTCGCGTTTACCGCGGTGATCGGCATCGTTGTCGCTTTGAGCATGATCGCAAGCCAACGGCGTGCCACACGTTCCAGGGCAGGTTAGAAGTCCAGTTCCTGAGCGGCGCAAAGATAGTCCACCAGTGGTGCCGCACGCTTGAACGTGGCGACGATCATGGGCAATAGTTCGTCCGAGCAGGCCAGCTCTTCGGTGAAACGGGATGAGGCGACGAAGTCCTTGCGCTTGAGGTCATCAATC
>JALYXN010000256.1 GCA_030947085.1 Pseudomonadota bacterium
GGTCGCTGGCCGCAAGGTGTACTGATGAATCCGCCCGCCGGCTTCGATCCGTGGATGGCGCTGGCCGTGGTCGGCTATTCGCTGGACGATCGTGCCGCGGCGCTACGCTCCTTCCATGACCACTTTCGCGGTAGCGAAGCCACTGGTGACAGCGTCGACGCCAGAGACCTGCGGATTCTTTACAACCTGGTGCAGCAGATCGAAGCCGAGCGCTGAAGTCCGATTTCCTGGCCGCAACGCTGCGCCGACCCCATGGACTGGATCGGCTTCCGCGCAGTCGACCGGCACCATCGAGCGCTAGAACCGCAGGCTCGCCCCCAGGGTGACGGACCGGCCATATCGATAATATCCCTGCGACAGCAGCGGATTGCCGTTGATGCTATAGGTCTGAGCCTTGTCCAGCAGGTTGGTCCCTTCGAGACTGACACTGAACATGTCGTTGATGGCGTAGGACAAATGCGATGTCAGCCAGGTGATCGAGTCGGCCTGCTCGTTGTAGCCCGTCCCCAGCACGTTGATCGCCGTGACGAATCCATCGGTGCGATCCGCGTTAACACCTAGCGACCACTTGCCCTTTTCGTACATCACACCCAGCGAATACGACGCCGGGGCGATGCCTTCCAGCGGTCGCACCTCTCCGGCCACATAGCTTTTGGACAGGTTGCGGGTGTACTGGGCACGTACGCCGAAACCGCTGCTCCAGAAGTGTTGCAGACCCAACTCAAGGCCCTTGACCTTGGCGAAGTCGCCATTGATCGGACGCATGACGTTGAAGAGGGTCGGGCCCGTGGTGGTCGGATTGCCGTTTGTATCCAATGTCGGGCCGACGCCAATGTCCTGCCCCGGCTCCCAGCTGGTGGTGATCTGGTTCTTGATTCGCTTGTAAAACACCGCAACGTTGGCGATCGAATGTTCGGCGAAATACCACTCCAGCGACATGTCTGCTTGCGCCGCGCTGTAGGGCTTCAGATTCACGTTGCCGCCGTAGATCTGGGTGAACTCGCCCCACGACACGCTCTCGGTGGTGTTGGTCGGCGCCAGTTTGTCGACCGGGGGGCGCGCCATGGTTTTGGCGGCACCCAGGCGCAACTGCAGCGCGTCGGTGAAATGCCAGGTGAAGTTGGCCGAAGGCAGCACGAACGTGTAATTGCCGTCCTCGACAATCGGCGTGGGAGTGGCGTACTTCGCGGTGTAGTTGAAAGCGCCATTTTCGGTGATGCTGAGAATCTTGGCATCCCACGCCTGAGCGTTGGTACGGGTAGTGACAACGCGCACGCCGGCGTCACCTTCCCAGCGGTCGCCCGACAAGTCGGCCTGCAGGTAGAACGCGTTGGTTTTTTCGCTGACTCGGTAACTTTGCAGCGGGTTCCACGCGGGCGCAGCCATGGAATAGTCGTACGCCGTGCCATCTGGACGCAGGTGACCATCGTAGGCCCGCAGCTTGGCCAGGTAATTGGGTACGTCGAAGCCCAGGAAGCTGTGCGGAAAGTTGCTGTTGACCCCATTCATGAAGTTCGGTGGGCTGATGGTCTGTGACAGCACGCCGCCGCCCAGGCTGCCCACATTGATGGCATTGTCGCCGGAGTAGTAATCGGCGCCGCCGTTGAGGGTGTTGTTGATCAGGTCGCGCGACTTCTTCCGCTCCGTGCGGGTGACTCCGAAGCGCAGATGATCCACCCCCCAATGACCCACAAACAATTTGCCGCCGACGGTGCCACCGGTAATCTCGTCATTGATGTTGTCGCCGCTCAGTTCCATGTAATGAGTGTTGAAGTCAGACTCGGTGAACTGTCCGTTGGCCAGGCCGGTGGCATAGTTGCGGCCGTCATTCAGCTGGACATTGACGTTGGGTACTGCATTGGGGGACAGCGAGATGTACGTCGTATTGGGCTGGTTCATGCGCAGCACCACGTACGTGTCCTGGCCGCCTGAGTGCCTTCGTGAGGTCGAACGGTACAGGTCACTGGTAAGGGTCAAATCGGGGGTGGCTTCCCACTGCCCGTTGATGCCGTAGAGGCTGGTATCCACGACGCGGTACTGCGTCTGGTTCAGCAGCTCCGGGTTAAGCCGCTGCTCTGGATCCGGATTGGCCATGGTGAAGCTGGTAACGATACCGTTCTGCACCTTGATGTCGGACCAGCGACCCGGCGCGAACAACGGATAATAGGATTGCTGGTAGGACACCTGCGGTGAGTCCAGGCGCGTCTTGAGGCCATCCACCACGATGCGCACCTTGTCGGTCGGGTGCCATTCGAACTTGCCGGAATACGCCGTACGCTTCTTGTTTTCCAGGATGGAGCCAACCCGGAACTGACCAGGAGCGATCAGACCGTAGTCCTCCGGGTCCAGCACCCCGTTGCCGTTGAGATCGATATTGCCGCCCCAGGCGTTGCCGCCCCAGTTGGGATCCGACGG
>JALYXN010000286.1 GCA_030947085.1 Pseudomonadota bacterium
GGCCCAACCGGTGTTCATGCCCGCAGCATCCGGTGCCTCGACCATCCCGATCAACCTGGGGATGTCCGCTACCGGGTTCTTCCCGATGCATGTACTCGCCTTGATCGATCCGCCCGCCGGGTGGAACGTCTCGCCGCGCGCGGCCCTGCTGCGTCTGCACCCCCACGGCTCCGCGTTGCCGGTCAGCGGCTCCATCCCGCTGAAACTTACCGTGCCGAGCCTGGCGACGGACGGACACCACAAGGTCACCGCGGACGTGCTGGCGATTGGGCTGCACTTCAGCGCCGAAGCCGACGTGCTGGTCGCGCACACGATCAATTTCGACACCGGCACCGTCGACGAAAATCCATGGTTATGGGATGCCGACCACTCGCAGAGCAACGGCGTCCAGAACCGGTTCGCTGACGGCAATGCCCACTTCACCTATCGCTTCCCGTTCCCGTCCGATACCACCTCGGCGCACGTCACCCTGACCATCGATGCCGAATACCTGGTCCAGGTCAGTGCCGACGGTGAAAACTGGACGACCGTGCTGCGAGAGGATCAGCCGGTCACCGATGGCTCGAACAAAGGCGATCGGACCATCGACCTGACGCCGTACCTACCGCCCGCCAGTAACGGGGCGAAGCCGGTTTATCTCAAGGTGTCCGACGCGTTTCCCAATGATGGCTGGGGCGGGCGTGTGTACCACGTCAGAGCGAACATCGTTGAATAAGCCGCACTGGTCAGGGACTTCCGTCCTTCATACGAAGGGGGGACGGAAGCCTGAGACTTTTTGGATCGGCGCAAGCTGCCTAAAGCTCCTTGGGACGATCTCATGACGGTCCTGATGGCCTTACGTGCCTGTCTCTCATCGCCGATGCAGGTTGGGACGACTTTCACGGTCCAGACCGGAACCAGCCGTTTCGTCGGCAGCCGAACTGCCCCTGGACGATCGCGCATCGAGTCGCGCTCAGTCAGTGAACCTGAGTCTTTTTTACCTTTTTTCAGGAATAATGGTTGAAAAATAAACTCGAGCCGAGAGGCGCATACGCCTGGATCGGCATGGCCCTGGCCGTAGGCTTTGCGCCGATGGCACTGGCAGCGACTCAACCCGATGTCTGGAACGGCAAGGTAGCGCCCTTGGCGACGCCGTGGACGGCCGAGGTCTCACCCAGCAATGCGTTGCCCGAGTATCCGCGGCCGCAACTGGCACGTCCGTCGCTTGCGCATCCACGCTGGATGAGCCTGAACGGACTGTGGCAATACGCAGCGAGCGACGGGCACAGCGCGCCGCCGTTCGACCATCAGCTGAAGGGCCAGGTGCTGGTGCCCTACCCGATCGAATCGGTGCTCTCGGGCGTGCAGAAGCATGCGGATTTCATGTACTACCGCCGCTTGGTGGACGTCCCCGCGGCCTTTACCGCGCACGGCCAGCACGTGCGACTGAACTTTGGCGCAGTGGCCCAGGACGCCACCGTGTACGTCAACGGCAAGGAAGTAACGCGCCATGTGGGCGGCTATACGTCTTTCGGCGCGGACATCACGCCCGAGCTTCGCTCCAACCGCGCGCAGGAAATCGTCGTCGCCGTGCATGCGCCGGTGGATGGTGCCAATGAGATGGTCGGCAAGCAGCGGCTGAAGCCCGAGGGCATCTTTTACACCGCGGCCTCGGGCATCTGGCAGACGGTGTGGCTGGAGCCAGTGCCGGCCACCAGCCTGGCGCAACTGACCTTCACCCCGGCAAGTAGCCTGGACGCCTTTACGGTCACCTCGAAGCTGCAAGGCGAGAGCGCAAACGCCACGCTGCACGTCACCGCCTATGCGGACGGCAAGCCGGTCGGCGAGGCCAGTGGAACGGCCGGCCAACCGCTGCGCCTGGGTATCGAGCATCCGCGCCTTTGGAGCCCGAAAGATCCTTTCCTGTACACCTTCAAGGCCACGCTTGCGCAAGGCGACCAGCACGACAACGTAACCAGTTACGCCGGCCTGCGCACCATCGGCATCAAGAAAGTCGACGGACTTAACCGCATCGTGCTGAACGGCAAGACGACCTTCCTGCTGGCCACGCTGGACCAGGGCTATTGGCCCGATGGCATCTACACCGCGCCCACCGACGCGGCGCTCAAATTCGACATCCAGAAGACCCACGACCTGGGGTTCAACACCATCCGCAAGCACATCAAGGTCGAACCGGCGCGCTGGTATTACTGGGCCGACCGCATCGGCCTGATGGTGTGGCAGGACATGCCGGCGATGCCGAACGGACACAACGACAAACTCAGCGATGCCGACAAGGCTGGCTTTCGGGCCGAGGTCTCGGACATCGTCAAGCAACTGAAGGGCGACACCTCGATCATCGGCTGGATTCCCTTCAACGAAGGCTGGGGCCAGTGGAGTATCCCGGCGGCCGCCAAACTGGCGGCGCAGATCAAGCAACTCGACCCCTCGCGCCTAGTCGATGCCCGTAGCGGCGCCAACTGCTGTGACACCAAAGGTGATCCGCACGCCGGCGACGTCTACGATATCCATGACTACCAAGGCCCCGGCTTGCCTCATCCAGACGCCACACGCGCTTCCATGGACGGCGAGCACGGCGGGCTGACTTTGGGCATTCCCGGCCATATGTGGCCGAACACGCCGATCAACCCCTACGGCAACGTGAAAGACAAAGCCGCGCTCAACCAGGGCTATGTCGCCAACACCGCCGTGCTGCGCGACAAAGGCCCGGCGATTGGTGTGTCTGGCAGTGTTTACACCCAGATCACCGATGTCGAAGGCGAGCACAACGGGTTGTTCACCTACGATCGCAAGATCGAAAAGGTGGACGAAGCCAAAGTGCGCGCGATCAATCAGGCGACGATACGCGCAGGTGGGCAGCCCTGAGGA
>JALYXN010000288.1 GCA_030947085.1 Pseudomonadota bacterium
GAGGTCTTGGGTGGGGTCGCTCTGCACTGCCTCTGCTCCACCGCGTCGCTCCGTCCCTCCCCAAAGCCAAGCCGCTCCGCGCCCTCCCCTGCTTTGCAGGGGAGGGCTGGGGTGGGGTCGCTCTTCGCCCGATCAACCTTTTCGCCTCCCGAACGTTGAGAGTGGGATGATTCATCTGCGCGCGTCCTTCCACGCTTCCGCCCGTCTTCCGATCACGCTGAACCCATGAATATTTCCGGTACTTTTATTCGTCGTCCGATCGGCACCACGCTGCTGGCCATCGGGTTATTCGCGGCGGGAGTGATCAGCTACTTCCTGCTCGGTGTCGCCGCGCTGCCGAACATGCAGTTTCCGGCAATCTTCGTGCAGGCCAGCCAGGCGGGTGCGGACGCGAGCACCATGGCATCCACGGTGGCCGCGCCGCTGGAACGACACCTGGGCCAGGTACCCGGTATCGAGATGATGCGCTCGTCCAGTTCGGAGGGCGGCACCTTCGTGTTCATGCTGTTTCGCACCGGCACCGACCTGGATTCCGCGGCGCGCGACGTGCAGGCGGCCATCAACGCCGCGGCGCCGGATCTGCCCAGTGGTCTCAATGGCGCACCGAGTTACCAGAAGGCCAATCCAAACGACGATCCGATCATTGCCATGGCGCTGACCTCGGATACGCAATCGGCGGCGAATCTGTACAACGTTTCCGATACGTTGCTGGCGCAGCGGCTGCGACAGCTTCCGGGTGTGTCTTCGGTGGAGATCGCCGGTGCCGCCACCCCGGCGATCCGGGTCGACGTCAACCTGCGCACGCTCAATGCGATGGGGCTTTCGCCGGAGCAACTGCGCAACGCATTGAGCGCCGCCAACGTGACCGCGCCGGAAGGGTTTTTGTCCAATGCCAAGACCACCATGGCGATCAGCGCCACCACCGACCTGCACAACGCGGATGACTTTGCCAATCTGATCATTGCCAGCAAGAACGGCACGCCAGTGCGGCTGTCGGATGTAGCGCACGTCTATGCCGGTGAGGAAGACGCGTATCAGGCCGGCGCGTTCCAGGGCAAGCCCGCCGTGCTGTTGTACGTCTACAAGAAGGCCGATGCCAACGTCATTTCCACCGTCGATCTGGTCAGGGACCAGTTGCCGGCGCTGCGTGAATACCTGCAACCGGGAACCAAGCTGACGCCCTTTTTCGACGGCACGCCGACGATTCGCGCCTCGCTGCACGAAGTACAGGCCACGCTGCTGATTTCGCTGGCGATGGTGATCCTCACCATGGCGCTGTTTCTGCGTCGTCTGGCGCCGACCCTGATTGCCGCCTTGGCGGTACCGCTGGCGCTGGCCGGCGCGTTCGTGACGATGTATGTGCTCGGCTACACCTTGAACAACCTGACCTTGCTGGCGCTGGTCATCGCGATCGGTTTCGTGGTCGACGACGCGATCGTGGTGATCGAGAACATCATTCGTCACATCGACGAGGGCATGACGCGGATGCAGGCCACACTGGCCGGTGCGCGCGAAATTGGCTTCACCATCGTGTCTATCACCGCCTCGCTGGTGGCCGTATTCATTCCACTGCTGTTCGCCGGTGGTATGACCGGCATGTTCATGCACGAATTTGCGGTGACCCTGGTGTCGGCCATTCTGGTATCGGCGCTGGTGTCGCTGACCCTGACCCCGGCACTGTGCGGGCGCTTTCTCCGCGGCCACCGCGAGCAGGAGGCAAAACCACCCACGCGTCTTGCCCGCGCACTGGACGGTTTCCATGCGGGCATGTTGCGGGTCTATAGCCGTGCGCTGAATTTCTCACTGCGGCATGCGCTGCTGTTTTCACTGACGCCGCTGGTCCTCATCGTTGCGACTTTTTTTCTGCTCGGCGTGGTCAAGACCGGGCTGTTTCCGCAGCAAGACACCGGGCTGATCTGGGGTCGCGCCACGTCAAGCGCCACCGTCTCCTTTGCCCAGAGCAAGCAAAGCCTGCAGCGGCTGACCAGCATGTTGCTGGCCGATCCCGATGTATCCACCGTGGGTTCGCGCCTGGGCAGCAGCCGTCACGGCACCAGCGCCT
>JALYXN010000293.1 GCA_030947085.1 Pseudomonadota bacterium
GTGCTCGGCGTACAGGCGGTTGTAGATGGCGAAGTCGCGCGGCATGTCGGTGAGAAAGACAGTGACGTCGACGAGGTCGTGCCAGCTGGCACCACTGGCGTCGAGCACGGCGCGGACATTGGCAAACACCTGTCGGCACTGCGCCTCGATGTCGTAGCCCGTCAACTGCCCATCCGCATCGTACTGGTTGCCCGGAATCGCATTGCTGCCAGGCTGGCGCGGGCCGACGCCCGACAAAAACAGCAAATCACCGACCCGCCGCGCGTGCGGG
Organism: Pseudomonadota bacterium; assembly: GCA_030947085.1. Taxonomy (GTDB): domain Bacteria; phylum Pseudomonadota; class Gammaproteobacteria; order Xanthomonadales; family Rhodanobacteraceae; genus Rhodanobacter. The sequence goes on from JALYXN010000293.1 coordinate 272, forward strand.
TAGGCGCCCACCGGGGCCGGTGCCGCGTCGGTGCGAATGATGTCGGTCATCGGGATATGACGGGCGTGGTCAATAGTCGCTGCAGCACGGACTCGTACGCAGGTTGCAGCGCTTCGCGCGAATCGATATGCAGGCCGAGGTCGTTCATGTGACCGTTTTCGAGGCTGTAACACCACGCATGCACGGCCAGCTTTTGCCCCCGTTCCCACGCGTCCATCACCATCGTGGTGCGGCAGGTGTTCTGCGCCTGTTCGATCGCATTGAGTTCGCACAGGCGGGTATTGCGCAGCGCCATCAGATCGATCGCGCCGAGCATATCCGAATGCTTGTCCGCCACGTCGCTGACATGGCGTAGCCAGTTGTCGACCAGACCGAGCCGGCGTTTATCCAGCACCGCTTGCACGCCACCGCAGCCGTAATGCCCGACGATGATGATGTGTTCGACCTTGAGCACGTCGATCGCGAACTGAATCGTGCTGAGACAGTTGAGATCGCTGTGCGACACGACGTTGGCGACATTGCGCTGCACGAAGATCTCGCCAGGCGGCAGGTCGACGATCTGGGTGGCCGGCACGCGTGAGTCCGAGCAGCCGATCCACAAGTATTTCGGGGATTGCTGGGTGGCCAGACGTTCGAAGAACTTCGGGTCTTCCGCACGCATGGTGGCGGACCAGCGCAGGTTGCCGTCGAGCAGGTCTTGCAGGGGACTGGTCACGGTTTGGATACTCGTCAGTAGTGGATGCAGATGTTTTTCGGTTCGGTGAAAAAGTGCAGTGCCTCGGTGCCGCCCTCGCGGCCGAGGCCGGAATGTTTGGCGCCGCCGAACGGCGTACGCAGGTCACGCAGCAGCCAGCAGTTGATCCAGACGATGCCGAATTCAAGCTGGCTGGCAAGGCGGTGCGCGCGGGACAGGTCCTGCGTCCATAGTGACGCGGCCAGTCCATAACGGCTGTCGTTGGCGATCGCCAACGCTTCGGCTTCGTCGTCGAACGGCATCAGGCTGACCACTGGACCGAAGATTTCCTGTTGATTGGTTTGCGCCGAAGAAGGCAGACCTTCGATGACGGTCGGCGCGATAAACCAGCCGTCGGCGCACCGTCCCGCAAGTTTGACCGCCTCGCCGCCACACGACACCTGGCCGCCTTCCTCGCGGGCTTGCGCAATGCAGCCGAGCACCTTGTCGAAATGGGCTGAGGAGACCATGGCGCCGAGATCGCTGGCGGTGTCCTCCGGGTCGCCGACACGCAACGCCCGAATTCTTGCCAGATAGCGCTCGCGGAACGCCGCATAGATCGATCGCTGCACCAGCAGCCGCGAGCCGCACAGGCAGATTTCACCCTGGTTAGCGAAGCCGGAACGAACAATGGTGTCCAAATTTGCATCGGAAAGGTCGGCGTCCGCAAACACGATCGCCGGATTCTTGCCGCCCATTTCAAGCGAGACTTTCTTAAATTGCGTCGCCGCGGTCCGCGCGATCTGCGCGCCGGTGGCGGTGCTGCCGGTGAAGGAGATCGCCTTGATCCCAGGATGCTCCACCATCGCCTGGCCGACGGTCGGACCGAGACCGTGCACAATGTTCAACACGCCGGGCGGAAAACCCGCTTCGATGCTGAGTTCACCCAGCCATGCGGCCGTGCACGGCGTGACTTCCGACGGTTTGGCGACCACCGTGTTGCCCGCGGCCAGCGCAGGCGCGATTTTCCAGGTGAACAGATACAGCGGCAGGTTCCATGGGCTGATGCAACCGACCACGCCCAGCGGCTGGCGCAGGGTGTAATTGATGGCGCCAGTGCCCGCGGTGCCGCCTTCCATCGCATGGGACTCGCTGCCCCAGCCGATCACCGCGGCGGCGAAAAAGCGCAGATTGCTGAGCGCACGGGGAATGTCCAGCGCCCGTGCGACGGCAACCGGTTTGCCGCTGTCGCGGGATTCCAGCGCCGCGAACTCGCCCAGGCGCGATTCCACCAGGTTGGCCAGACGTAGCAGCAGCGCGGCCCGCTGTTCGATCGGGGTGGCAGCCCAGCCCTGCGCCGCGCCGCGGGCGGCTTCCACCGCGGCGTCGACGTCGTCGGCGGAGGAGTCGGGACACAGCATGAAACACGCGCCGGTGGCGGGTTCATGCACATCCAGCCAGGCACGGCTGCGAGGCGCCTGAGGTTGGCCGGCGATCAGATTGGTCAGGCGGGGCATGGGCATCATGTGAAGTCTAAAACCTGCGTGCTCCATTTGCACCGACGTAGCGCGCGGGATGCGTAATCAACTCAACGCTCGCGTGCGCCCGCCATCCACGGCAATGCTGACACCGTTGACGTAGGCCGCAGCCGGAGTGCACAGGAACACGATCATCGCCGCCACCTCGCTCGCTTCGCCGAAGCGATGCACGGGAACCGTCGCCAACATCGCTTGCGCGACCTCGTCTTCGCTCTGGTTTCCCGCTGCCGCTTTCGCGGCCAGCAATCCATCGAGCCGATTCGTTCGGGTGTAGCCCGGCAACACATTGTTGACCGTGATGCCGTCCGCGGCCAGTTCGATGGACAACGTCTTGGCCCAGCCAGCGACAGCGGCTCGCACGGTATTGGACACGCCCAGGCCGGCGATGGGTTCCTTCACCGAGGTGGAAATGACATTGACGATGCGCCCGTAACCACTGCTGCGCATGCCTGGCAACACCGCCTGCACCAGCGTCTGGCCGGCGAGAAGGTGTTGCCGGAAGGCGTTCTCGTATGCCTCGGCTGATGCAGTATGGGCCAGCCCCCCCGGCGGCCCACCGGTGTTGTTGATCAGGATATGGACGGGCGACGTGGCAACCCTATCGTTGACTGCCGCCTGCAGGCGGGCGGTATCGAGCATGTCGACGCTGCGCCAGTCGTGCCGCTGTCCCGGATGAGGGCGGGGAAGTCCATCGACAACCGCTCTGAGCTTGTCGACCGAGCGGGCCAGCAGGGTGACACTGGCGCCCAGTTCGGCCAGCTCGATCGCACTGGCGCGGCCGATGCCCTGTGACGCGCCGCAGACCAGCGCGTGACGTCCGCTCAGATCAAGCTGCATGCACTACTCCATGGGTGATCAGGGGCGGGGTAATCAGTGGGTGGCGTGATCAAGGGTGGAACGATCAGTGGTTCGGTGATCAGTGCACGAATAGCCGCATGGAAAGCGCACCGAGCCAGCTCAGCCATCCCAACCACGGGCTGTAACGCCAGATCCCACGCCAGCGGTTGATGCTGGCATCGCCCAGCGCCGGCAGTGCCGGGGAGCGCAACACATGCTGCATGCGAATCCAGGTGCGAAAGCCGGATGACTTGCCCTGTTCAGGCTCGGCGACGATCTTCCAGTGTTGCGGGTAACGCTTGCGCATCAATGAGGCGAGTCGGAACTGCGCAATATAGGACAGCACGAAAAACCCGACGCCACCGGTCAGCAGGGCGAGATACAGAATGATCATGGCGGGCTGCGTCGACTTTCGTCACTGCGTTTGCCGCTCCACGGCAGGGGAATCACCGTTCGCAAGGTGTTGAGCACGCCCTCGCCGTTCGGTGCTTTCCTGCAAATGGCATTATCGATGGCGTTCTCGTAGGTGTCGTTCATGATCCCGATCCAGAGCGAGCCGTCCGGACCGTGCGGAATGCTGAAGCTTCCAGCCGAATTCATCTGCAGGCTGGCGGCGCTGGTGGTAGAGAACGACGCCGGTGACTGCTCCCAATACGTCTTGCCGGTTTGTTGCTCGGCGGAACTGTAGACCAGCAGATAACGCGCGTTCTTGTTGGCGATTTCGGCACTGCCAAAAGCGCCCGTGGTCTCGTCACCCCAGCCGACGTGTTCACACAGGCCGATGTCTTCGGAGCGGATCGGCTGAAACCCCTCGTCCAACAGCACGATGGTGGGCGCGAACAGATAGCTGGCGTGCAGCCAGCGCCCATTGAGGGCGGACTTCATCGCGATCTTGTAGGGCACTTTCACATCAACAGGGAGGCGAAAAGCCAGGAAATAACTGTGCGTGCCGTTGAGATTGGCCACCATGCTGCCGCTGCCCAGCGTGAACTGCTCCGGTTGCCAGGGCAGCCGGTTGCGATAGGAGAAGTCGGCAAAACTGCTGCAGCACGGTGACGCCTGCAGCAGCCGCTCCTGCGCCTGCTTCAGTGCATTGCCGGCGTTTTCAGATGGCGCACGCAAGTTGGGCGGCAACAAGACGCTAGCCGTGTGACAGCCTCCCAGCAGGGTGGCGAAGGCGACGGCGAAAGCGATGGCTGGAAAACGATACGGCATGAGAGACAAGATCCTCAGAATTCGGCCGTTCCCGCGGCACGAGGGTAGGGGATGGCATCGCGGATGTTGGACAAGCCGCAGACATAGACCAAGAGACGCTCGAAGCCCAGGCCGAAGCCGGCGTGCGGCACCGTGCCGTAACGTCGCAGATCGCGGTACCACTCGTAGCTGGCCGGTTCGATATCGAACTGCGCCATGCGGCGATCGAGATAGTCCAGGCGCTCTTCGCGCTGCGCACCACCGATGATCTCACCGATACCCGGCGCGAGCACGTCCATCGCCGCCACTGTTCTTCCATCGTCGTTCAGGCGCATGTAGAAGGCCTTGATTGCCTCGGGGTAGTTCATGACGACCACCGGACGGCCGATATGTTTCTCGGCCAGGTAGCGCTCGTGTTCGGTCTGCAGATCGATACCCCACGCCACCGGGTATTCGAACGCCTCGCCCGACTTTTGCAGGATGTCGATGGCATCGGTGTAGTCGATGCGCTCGAACGGTTTGGCAATGAAGGCTTCGATGCGGCTGATGGCATCCGGCTGTACGCGTTCGGCAAAGAACGCCATGTCGTCGGCGCGTTCGTCCAGTACGGCCTTGAAGATCGCCTTGAGAAAGCCTTCGGCACAATCGGCGGTGTCGTTCAGGTCGGCGAAGGCGATCTCCGGCTCCACCATCCAGAACTCGGCCAGATGGCGTGCCGTGTTGGAATTTTCCGCCCGGAAGGTGGGGCCGAAGGTGTAGACCTTGCTCATCGCCAGGCAATAGGCCTCGACATTGAGCTGACCGGACACGGTGAGAAACGCCTCGCGACCGAAGAAGTCCTTGCGGAAGTCGATCTTGCCATCGGGCGTGCGTGGCAGGTTGGCCAGATCCAGCGTGGACAGGCGGAACATGTCGCCGGCGCCTTCGGCATCGGAGGTGGTGATGATCGGCGTGTTGATCCAGAAAAAGCCCTGCTCGGTGAGGTGCCGGTGGATCGCCGTCATCATCGTGTGGCGCACACGCGTGATGGCACCAAACAGGTTGGTGCGCGGGCGCAGGTGGGCCACCTCACGCAGAAACTCCATCGAGTGCTGCTTGGGCTGGATAGGGTAGGTTTCCGGATCATCCACCAGGCCGGTGACGATCACCTCCGTCGCCTGCACCTCGAAACTCTGGCCCTTGCCCTGTGACGGCACCAGGGTGCCGCTGACGATGACGCCCGCGCCAGCGGTGAGATGCTTGATCTCGCTGTCGTAGTTGGCGAGCGTGGCGGGCACCACCGCCTGGATCGGGCTGAAGCAGGAGCCATCGGTGACATTGACGAAGGACAGTCCGGCCTTGGAGTCGCGGCGCGTGCGCACCCAGCCGCGCACGGTCACCGTGCTGCCCGCCTCCAGCGTGCCGGAGAGTGCCTGTTTCACGCTGGATACCGTCGGGCTGACCACTGCCATGGATTGAAACTCCTGCTGGATGCCACATGTCCATGAGGGCCGCATGTCGACAACTAAGAATGACCGGCCCGGGCGCAGCAGCGCCGGGGCCAAAACGACATGATAATGTAGCTGTCGCCCGAGCTGCGACTTTCCGGGTTATTTTACGAGGTTGGATTCATCGTTATGAGCATCACCATCACACCTGCCGCCAATGAGCGCATGCGCCATTTTCTGTCGGTCACACCGGCAGCAACCGGCGTGCGCTTCGGCGTGCGCCGCACCGGATGTTCGGGTTTCGCCTACGTGGTCGATCTGGCCGAGTCGATGGGCGAGGGCGATCAACGGGTCGAAGTCGACGGCGTGCCGCTGGTTGTGAACGACAAGAGTCTGTCGATGATCGAAGGTACGGTGATCGACTTTCAGCGCCAGGGGCTCAACGCCAGTTTCGTGTTCCACAACCCCAACGCCACCGGCGAGTGCGGCTGTGGCGAGAGTTTCACCGTCAGTTGAAATATCGAGGGGCGAGGGACGAGTAGCGAGGGCGACACGCCGCGTTTCGCGGCAGGATTGTCGGTTTTCGCTAGATCCTCAACGTCCGATGCTTGCGCCCTCACTACCCGCCCCTCGCCCCTGGCTACATCTCCACTTGCACTCAACTCACTGTACCGCATACAATTCCGCTTCTGTCCACGCGCACTTGCGTCCGGGCAGAACACTTGCCTCACCGCATCGGCGGGAGGCTGCTAGGCCGCAAGGCCGCATCCACAAGGAGTCAACCCACAATGACCCTGCGTCATTACGAAGTTGTGTTTCTGGTCCACCCTGACCAGAGCGAACAGGTTCCGGCCATGATCGAGCGCTACAAGTCGGTCATCGAGACCGATGGTGGCAAGATTCATCGTCTGGAAGATTGGGGCCGTCGTCAGCTGGCTTATCCGATCGTGAACCTGGCCAAGGCTCACTACGTGATGTTCAACATCGAAGTGAGCCAGAACGCACTGAACGAGCTGGAGTCGGGTTTCCGCTTCAACGACGCCGTGCTGCGCCACCTGGTGGTGCGTCGTGACGAGGCTGACATCGAGCCGTCGTTCATCCTGAAGTCGAAGGAAAAGGATGACGCGAAGTCCACCCGTCGCCGCGATGACGACGATGGTGAGGGCGAGAGCCGCCCGCGTTCACGCGACCGCGATGACAGCGACAGCGATAGCGAAAGCCGCCCGCGTTCGCGCGACCGCGACGACAGCGATAGCGATCGCAACAGCGCCGACTGATAGGAACCCAGACCATGTCCAAATTTTTCCGCCGCCGCAAATTCTGCCGCTTCACTGCCGAAGACGTGATCGAGATCGACTACAAGGATCTCAACACCCTGCGTCAGTACGTCACCGAGAACGGCAAGATCGTGCCGAGCCGCATCACCGGTACCAAGGCGCGTTATCAGCGTCAGCTGGCCACCGCGATCAAGCGCGCACGTTTTCTGTCGTTGCTGCCGTATACCGACAACCACGACGTCTGACCACACGTTCTTCTTCCCTCCGGGGAGAAGATGCCCGCAGGGCAGATGAGGGGCGGGTGCTCGCGCAGGACGTGATCAAGGCACGCTTCGATCAGACAAAATCGCAAGCCTGGGCCCTTAACCCAGCCCCCTCCCCGACGGGGAGAGGGTGCAATACCTTCGGACAACCGTCCTCTGGCTGCGCCGGGCCACACCCGGTGCTAACGAACAGGAAGCACCATGGAAATCATTCTTCTACAGAAAGTCCGCAATCTGGGCACGCTCGGCGACAAGGTCGACGTAAAGCCGGGTTACGGTCGCAACTACCTGCTGCCGCAGGGCAAGGCCGTCCGCGTCAATGCCGCCAATCTGGCAGCGTTCGAGCAGCGCCGTGCCGAGTACGAAGCGAAGGCCGACACCCTGCTGTCCGATGCCGAGTCGCGCAAGACCAAGCTGGCCGATGCCACGGTGACGATCTCCGCGCACGCCAGTGCCGAAGGCAAGCTGTTTGGTTCGGTGGGTCCGCGCGATATCGCCGAGGCCCTCGTGGCCATCGGTCACACCGTCGACAAGGGTGAAGTGGTCCTCAGTGAAGGCCCGCTGCGCAACACCGGGCAGTACGATGTGGTGCTGAACCTGCACGCCGACGTGCATTCGACGGTCAAGGTGATCGTGGTCAGCGACAAGTAATCATCACGTCTTCCACGTGACGAAATGAACGGGCGCCGAAAGGCGCCCGTTTGATTTTTGGCCTCGGTGAATCAAGGCTCCCGATCGTTCCGTTTCAGTTTTATCCCCAGCAATACACAGCTTATCCACAGACTTGTTGTCTCGGCGGGTGAGATGGCGGCGCGTATGATGTTCGTCAGTGCAACCACGAGCGCCATGTCGGTGCGTTGCCCGTTGTTCGCGCGGTAATCCCCCGAGGTAAGTCGATGTCCTTCGTGCCAGAGCGCAAATCTTTCTCCCCCGATATCGAGGCGCTGCGCGTTCCGCCGCACTCCATCGACGCCGAACAGGCGGTGCTGGGTGGTCTGATGCTGGCGCCCGATGCGCTGGACAAGGTGGCCGATCGTCTGGCCGAGCAGGACTTCTACCGCAAGGACCACCGGCTGATCTGGCGCGCGATCAACGAGCTGGCCAACAAGGGTATGCCGTGCGATGCGGTGACCCTGGGCGACTGGTTCGACAGCAACGGGTTGGCCGAGATGGTGGGTGGCGCCGGTTATCTGATCGAGCTGGCCAACAGCACACCCAGTGCAGCCAATATTACGGCCTACGCCGAGATCGTGCGCGAAAAATCGGTGATGCGACAGCTGATCGACGCTGGCACCTCGATCACCGAAGATGGTTACCGTCCCGAAGGCAAAAGCGTGCAGGAGGTGATGGAAGCCGCCGAGCAGCGCGTGTTCAAGATTGCCGAGTCCGGCGCCCGTGGCAAGAAGGATTCGGTCTCCATGCGCGAGGCGGTCAAGGACGCCTTCCGGCTGCTGACCGAGCGCTACGAGAATCGCGGTCAACTCACCGGCGTCACCACCGGTTTCGATGATCTCGACGAGTTGACCTCGGGCCTGCAGCCCTCGGATCTGGTCATCGTCGCGGCGCGCCCGTCGATGGGCAAGACCGCCTTCGCGCTCAACTTCGCCGAAACCGCCGCGCTACGCAGCAAGAAGGCGGTGGTGGTGTTTTCGATGGAAATGTCCTCCTCGCAGCTGGCTTTCCGCCTGATTTCCTCCGTCGGTCGCATCCATCAGCAGCATCTGCGCAATGGCGATCTGCAGGAGGAAGACTGGCCGCGTGTGTCCAACGCCATCTCGATTCTGTCCGACGCCAAGATCTTCATCGATGACACGCCGAGCCTGTCGCCGGTCGAGTTGCGTTCGCGCGCGCGCCGTCTGCATCGCGAACACGGCGGGCTGGGCCTGATCGTGATCGATTACCTGCAGTTGATGCAGGTGCCCGGCAGCAAGGAGAATCGCGCCACCGAAATTTCAGAAATTTCGCGTTCACTCAAGGGCCTGGCCAAGGAGTTGAATGTGCCTGTAATGGCCCTGTCGCAGTTGAACCGCTCGCTCGAGCAACGCGCCGACAAGCGCCCGATGATGTCCGACCTGCGTGAGTCCGGCGCGATCGAGCAGGACGCCGACGTGATCATGTTCATCTACCGCGACGAGTACTACAACAAGGACACGCCGGACAAGGGCATCGCCGAAATCATCATCGGCAAGCAGCGCAACGGTCCCACCGACACCTGCAAGCTGACCTTCCTCGGCCACTACACCAAGTTCGAGAACTACGCGCCGGATTCGTTCGCGGGGAGTTTTGATTGAAGGCCGGGAGTCGGGATTCGGTATTCGGGATTCGTTCGCGCCGGCAAGCTCGGGGCGCTCCTGCGTTTGACGATTCCCGAATTCCGACTCCCGAATCCCGCTCAAGGCAATGAGCCGCACGACGGTTGCCACCATCCATCTGGGCGCGCTGCGACATAACCTGGCGCGCCTGAAGCAACTCGCCGCGCCGGCAAAGGTGATGGCGGTGGTCAAGGCCGATGCCTATGGACACGGCCTGGAGCGCGTGGCCCGCGCGCTGGACAGCGAGGCGGAAGCGTTCGCGGTGGCGGCACTGGGTGATGGCCTGCGCCTGCGCGCGGCGGGTCATCGCCAGCGCATCGTGGTGTTGTCGGGCCCGGACAGTGCGCATGACATTGCCGAAATGCAGCGGCTGCAGCTGGAGGCGACGGTGCATCACCCGTCGCAGCTGCAGTGGCTGGAGCATGCGTCGCCTGCTCGCGGGCGGTTGCGCGTGTGGCTGAAAATCGACAGCGGCATGCATCGGCTGGGCTTCGCGCCCGAGCAGGTGGCGGCTGTGCATGAACGGTTGACCGCGATGGGCGCGATCGAGCCGGAGA
>JALYXN010000309.1 GCA_030947085.1 Pseudomonadota bacterium
GGCCTCTGCGCGCGGCATCGCCGCAAGCACCGGTTGCGCGTCGACACCGATCAACTGCGTCTGCATCGCCAGTCCGTTCGCATTCGCCAGCAGATGAACCACCCAGGCATGGGTGAGCTTGTCGAAGCGCAAGTTGCCGGCCTTGTCGAGCAGGTTGCCGCTGACCAGTTCCAGCCTTCGCCGTTGGCCGCCTTCGTCGCGACGCAGGTCGTTCAGCCAGTCTTCCACTGACAACTCCGCTGATGCGTGGCGCAGTTCGAATTTCTCGTCCTGCGGCTGCCAGCGCAAACAGGCCGCCTGCCACCGTTCGGTCAGGCCCTGCACCTGCCGCATGATCTCCTCCTGCACGGCAGCGCCGAAACCACCGGGCGGCAACCGGCCTTCCTCGCCGAGTCGATGCACGGCATGGGCTACGGTGACGGCCAGCGACGTGTCGCTCTCATCGCCGAGCGCCGCTTGCAGCACATCGCGCGTGGCGGCATAGCGTTGCAATCCGTCGAGGGCGAACGGTTCGTCGTCCAGCGTGTCGTCATCAGCGTCGGTGAAATAGACCTTCAGCCGCTGGTTGAAGAAATAGGCCACTGGGTGGGCCAGGAAACGTTGCAGCTGGCTCAGCGACAGTGCCGTCTCCGGCACCCAGGGTTCGAGACTGTCGTGAGGCGTCTGCGCCACGGCAGCGTGATGCGCCTGCTGCCATTCGTGCGCATAGGTGAACACATACGCGTCATGCCCGGCTTCAAAATAGCGGCGGCTGAACGGCTGCAGCGGGTATTCGCAGGTCAGCGCTTGCAGCAGTTTTTTGCCGGCGTCGGGCGCGTCGGCAGCTTCCTGTTCGCGATGCCAGCCGGCGGCGAGGTAGTCGCGCAACTGGCCGACCAGCACCGAGGGTGGCAGCTCGCTGTTGTCCCGCGCGCTGCGGCCGACCCAGCTGATGTGTAGCGCATCGCGTGCCGACAGCATCGCTTCCAGAAACAGGTAGCGATCATCCTCGCGGCGCGATCGATCGCCGGGGCGCGCGTGCCTCGACTGCGCCATCAGGTCGAAATCGACTGGGGTCAGCCTACGTGGATAATCGCCGTCGTTCATGCCCAGCAGGCAGACCACGCGGAACGGGATCGCGCGCATCGGCATCAGCGTGCCGAAGCTCACTGCGCCGCCCATGAAACGCTGCGACAGCCGACTCTCGTCGATCGCCTGCAACCAGTGCTCGCGCACCACGGCCAGCGGAATCGGCTGATCGAAGGCGGCTTCATCGCAAGCCTCCAGCCAGACGTCCAGCGCCTCATGCAGGCGGTTCAGACGCGTTGCATCCTCGCTGTCGCCGTTGTCGAAAAAGTCGCCGAGCAGAACATGCAGGCGTTCAACCCATTCGCCGGGCGTGGCTGTGGTGCCCAGCACTCGCCACGTCGCTTCGAGTCGATCCAGCAGCGCGCTGAGCGGGCCGAGCAGGGCGGCGTCGAGTCCGCCGACTTCGCCGTAGGGTGCGATGCCATCCAGCGTTTCGCCGTCGCCCACCGCGTAACCGAGCAGCATACGGCGCAGGCCGAAGCGCCAGCTGTTCTGTTCCAGTGCGGGCAGGTCGAGGCTGAGCTTTTGCGCGCCGTCGAGACCCCAGCGGATGCCGGCGCCCTCGATCCAGCGACGCAGGATCGGCAGGCCGTCCTCGGCGAGAGCGAAGCGCCGCCGTAACGCCGGTACGTCGAGCAGGTCGAGCACGTCGCTGACCGCGAAGCGCGACTCGGGCAGCGCCAGCAGATGTGCCAGCGCCACGATCAGTGGCGCCGTAGCGCGGGCCGACTGGTCGGCCACGCTGTAGGGCAGGTGGCGCGGATCGCCAACGGGCAGGCGGCCAAACACCGCCTGCACATGCGGCGCATAGGTCTGGATATCCGGCACCATCACGATTACGTCGCGCGGCGCCAGCGGGCGGCCATCGCGGGCGGCCTGCTCGAACATCGCCAGCAACCGGTCGTGCAACACCTCGACCTCGCGCTGCCGGTTATGCGCGATATGGAAGCGCAGCGAGTCGTCGCCTTCCTGCCATGACTTGCGCTGCGCCGGTTCGGCCGGCAGCGGCTGCAGGTCGAGTACGGCCTGCTGCACTTGTTGCAGCAGGCCGTCGCCTTCGACGTCCTGGAACAGGTCGATGCTGCGGCCGATCGCGGCGAACTGGTTTCGATAACGATCAGGCTCGTCGAAGCTGTCGAGCAGGCGGATGTAGTCACGCCCCTGCTTGCCCCACGCCGCCAGCAGCGGGTTGGCGTGCAGATACAGCTCTTCGTAGCGCGGCAGCGCGGGCAGGCCGGGCTTGTCGTTCTGGCAGCGATGATCGGCGCGCAGCAGCTCGCGGTCCTCGATAATGTCGGCCCAGTAATGCCGGCATGGATTGGCCACCACCAGTAGCACCTGGCAGAAACGCGCCAGCGCGGTCAGCGCCTCCAGCGTCTGCTGCGGCAGCGAGGAAATACCGAACACCACAATGCGTCGCGGCAGCGCGGTGGGTCGATCGGCCAGTTCGCCAATGCGGGCCACAAAGGCGCGATGCACACCGGCACGGTGATGCTCGCGCTCGGCCGTACCGATGTCTTCCAGCAGCAGGCGCCAGAGCTTCGGTTGCCACAGCTGGTCGGCGGTGATCGGCGTGGCGCTGCCGCGCAGGTCGTCGCGCAACGCGTCGCGGCCATGTTCCCAGTCGTCGAGCCAGTCGGCGCGGTAGACCTGGTACTGGTCGAACAGGTCGGCGATCTGCATCGCCAGCTGATATTTCTTGATCCAGTCCGGCTTGATCCAATCCGGCTTGGTCCCGTCCGGTGCGAACCCGTCCGCGCCCGGGGGCACTTCCGGCCCGGCCTGCAGAAAGTCGCGCAGCGGCGCGAAGCCATCGTCGTCCAGATGTTGCGGAATCAGCCGCAGCAAGCGCCAGGTCAGCCGCGACTTGTCGAACGGCGAGGTCGCCGCCACCGCGTCACGACCCAGCACCGCCCGATACGCCGTCCACAGAAAACGCCCCGGCAGCTGCACCTCCACCGCCGCGCTGATACCCAGGCCACCGTTGTCCGTTGAACGCGCCAGCGCCAGCTTCAGCCACTGCGCGATGCCGTTGCTCTGCACCAGCATCAACTCATCCTCCAACGGCCGCAGCGGCGCCCGCGCCAGCCACGCCGTCAGCACGTCGCGCAGGTCTTCCAGACGGTTGCCATGCAACACCATCAGCCCCGGTTCGATCGGGGAAATTTCAGCGGGCAGGGTGGTGGCAGTCACAGCGGGTGTTGTTCAAAGGCGCTCATGCAGGGATTGTCTCCGAGTGAGGCGCGATTGTCGCTGAGGCTGGTCTCACGAGTTGCGATGGGTGAGGTGTTATTGATGACAACGTCAGTTATTTTGCCCAGCCGAACCGGTTGCCCGTGATTGCTGGCCGGGACGGCGTTTACCTGTATTCCTGGCGGCAGGAGTCGGCCATCACCAGTCAGTCGCCGTCTCAATCGATCTGCCCGATAGCTGCCGCTCAGCTAAC
>JALYXN010000150.1 GCA_030947085.1 Pseudomonadota bacterium
CTTGGCCACGCGGGACTGTGCTGCCGCAAGCTTGTTGGCTCGTTCGGCATCCGCCCGCGCTTGGTCGGCGGCCTGCGAATACTCCAGACCCTGCTGTTGCAGACGGGCGGTTTCCTCCTGCTGAAGCTGATATTGCAGGCGCTGCCGTTCCAGCTCTTGGCGCGCTTTTTCGGCGTCCCGCTGACTATTGGCCAAAAGGATCTGGTCGTGCTCGCGGTCCAGCTGGGAGATCTTGACCTGAACATCCGCATATTGCGCAGCGGTCTTGGCCAGATCGACGCGCCGTTCGGCCAGATAAAGGTCGTGTGGACGTTCACTCGAACTTGCCTGGGCCAGCCGATTGATGGCGTCGCGGGCACGCGCCTGCTCGGCCTGCGCGTAGCCGCCCAAGGTGGGATCGTTGGCCAGTTGATCGAGGCTGCTGTTAAGACGACTGACGTCCAGTTCGTCATCGCGGGCATAGGCAGAACCCGCTATGAGCAGTCCCAGGCCGATCGCGGTAAACATGCGGGTCAATCGCTTCATGGCTGGCCTCCCTGGGGGTCGGAATCTGCTGGTCTGCTGTTATCGGGCACGTTCTGGAAACCACCCGCAGCCGGGGCGGACAAGGTCGATGACGCGGGCGCCGGCATGTTTTGCGCAGGCACCGGTTCGAACGTCGACCGTGTCGGCATCGCCCGCGGCGCGGAACCGTCTGCCGCATTCCGTTCTCCTTGCGCACGTAAGCGGCTGTTCTCCTGCACCTTGTTCTGCATCTGGGCGCGCGCTGCACCCAACCGGCCCTTGGCCTGCGCCAGCTCGGCGTCGGCCACCGACTCGGTCGCGAGATTCGCGGCATCGGCATAGTCACGGCTGACCATCGCCGCCTGCGCTTGCTGGAACTTGTTCTGGGCAAAATCCAGATCGACCGGTGCATAGTCCGCGGCGCCAGCGTCGCGGGCCAGCTGCAATTGCGTCTGTGCCTGGTTCATTGAACTGTCTGGCGGCGGCACGCTGGCGCAGCTGGCCAGCGCCAGCGTCAGTAGCAGGGCGGCCGTCACTCCATAAAGGCGGCTAGCGGAGGCGGCGGGCGGAGAAAAGATGTGCATCACAGACCTCATGGCATGTCGCAGCGTATTGTGGACAGGCATAATCCATCATTGCAACGTGCAATGGGGAAACCAGGGGACAAACGTGGATATCGGCTACTTCCTGAAGCTTATGGTAGACAAGGGCGCGTCGGACATGTTCCTGACCACCGGCGCCCCGGTGAACATCAAGGTCGAGGGCAAGTTGTATCCCCTGGGCAATACCGGCCTCCCCAGCGGCATGGTCAAGAAGATAGCCTATTCGCTGATGGACGAAGGCCAGGTGCCCCAGTTCGAGCGTAATCTCGAGCTGAACATGGCACTGGCGGTAAAGGATACCGGCCGCTTTCGCATCAACGTGTTCAAGCAGCGCGGCGAAGTCGGCATGGTGATCCGGGCGATCAAGAACGAAATCCCCAGCATCGACAAGCTGCAGCTTCCCGCCATCTTCCGCGACCTGGTCATGGAGCCGCGCGGACTGATCCTGGTGGTTGGTGCTACCGGTTCGGGCAAATCGACCACGCTGGCGGCAATGATCGACCAGCGCAACATGAATTCGTCCAGCCACATCCTCACCATCGAAGATCCGATCGAATACCTGCATCGGCACAAGAAGTCGATCGTCAACCAGCGTGAAGTGGGGCTGGACACACACAGCTATCAACAGGCGCTGAAGAACGCGATGCGCGAGGCGCCGGACGTGATCATGATTGGCGAGATCCGCGATACCAACACCATGGAGGCGGCGATCGCGTTTTCCGAAACCGGCCATCTCTGCCTTGCCACCCTGCACTCGAACAACTCCGACCAGACCCTGGAGCGCATTCTCAACTTCTTTCCGGAGTCGGCGCACAAGAACGTGCTGATGAATCTGGCGTTGAACCTGCGCGCGGTGATCAGCCAGCGCCTGGTGATCGGCAAGGACGGCCGCCGCGTTCCTGCCACCGAGGTGCTGCTCAATACACCGCTGATCCGCGACATGATCCGTCGCGGACAGATCCACGAAATCAAGGAAGCGATGGATCGCAGCCTGCAGCAAGGCATGCAGACCTTCGACCAGTCGCTGTATAGGCTGTACAAGGACGGCCGCGTGGAA
>JALYXN010000151.1 GCA_030947085.1 Pseudomonadota bacterium
ATCTGCGCGCGCAACCCGATCGAACTGACCGACCCCGCCGTCGATCAGCGCATCGGCTTTGCCCGGTTCGAATCCATCACCTGGCGCGCGTTCAAACTGCCGCTGGAGGATCGCTGCGAAGATTACGGCCAAGTCGCCACCTATCTGGGCACGCTGCCGCACCTGCCGCACGCGTTCGACCTGGACGACCACCATCATCTGGAAACCGGACGGCCTCTGCGCGTCTGTGGCAACACCGCGGACATGCTGGGCAGCAACCGTTACGCCGAGTATTTTCGCATCGACGGTGACAAGCAGCGCCACTTCGGCCTGTTCGATTGCACACTCGAAAGCGGTGTGCCGACCGATTCGGGCTCAGCCTGCTGCTGATGGCATCGAATGCCGCCACCAACGACAGCGACCCCGCCAATACATCGGCCGGCGTGTTGCAGCTGTCGGTCATCGTGCCATTGGCACCGAACGAAACGGCGTGGCGCGGTTTGATCGATCAGCTGGCCGCCGCATTGCCCGACGGCTGTGAAGTGATCGTGGTGCACGCCGACGCGCAGCCGCTACCGCAACTGCCGTGGTCGCCAAGAGCGATCCTGCGCCAGTACGCCAGCGTGGCCGGTCGCGCGCGCCAACAGAACCTGGGTGCGCAAGCCGCGCACGGACACTGGCTGTGGTTTCTGCACGCCGACTCGCAGTTACGACGGGAGACACTGCCGGCATTGCGGCAATTCCTGCATCGCGGTGACGACGCGCTGGGCTACTTCGAGCTGGCTTTCGATCGCGACGGCCCGCGTCTGGCGGCGTTGAACGCCTGGGGTGCCAACCTGCGCTCGCACTGGTTGAAGATGCCGTTTGGCGATCAGGGCCTGCTGCTGCCGGCACGCCGCTTCGCTGCCTTGGGTGGCTTCGACGAGAGCGCCCGCTATGGAGAAGACCACCTGCTGGTATGGGCGGCTCGGCGCGCCGGCCTGCCGATCGTTGGTGTCGGCGCGGCACTGCAGACCAGCGCGCGCAAATACGCCCGCCATGGCTGGTGGCGAACCACCGGGCGACATCTGTGGCTGACCCTGATCCAGGCCTGGCCGCAATGGCGACGTCTGCGGCGTGAACGTCGATGAGCGCCGCGCTGGCGATCTTCGTCAAGACGCCCGGCTACTCGCCCATCAAGACCCGGCTGGCGGCGAGCATCGGCCAGCCATGCGCCGAGCATTTCCATCGACTGGCAGCGGCGGCCGTAGCGGCTGTGGCGCGCGCGGCAACGCCCGCGGTGGCTCCCTGCTGGGCGATCGCCGAGCATGAGGCTGCGGCCGATCCATTGTGGAGCGGCTGGCCGACAGTGTGGCAGGGCGACGGTGATCTGGGCGCGCGGCTCCATCACGTATGCGCTCAATTGCAGGAAAGGCACGGACGCGTGGTGATGATTGGTGCCGATGCGCCACAGATCACGGTGAACCTGCTGCATCGAGCGATCGATGCACTGGATGACGTCGACACGCCCTTCGTGCTGGGCCGTGCTCACGATGGCGGTTTCTGGTTATTCGGCACGCGCCAGCCGGTAGAAGAAAGCGCGTGGCTGGCACCACGTTATTCCTCGATCGACACCGCCAACATGCTGGTCGATGCCCTGTCGCCCGCCGGCGCCATCGCGTCGCTGCCGAAGCTCAACGATGTCGATGATGGCGACGACCTGCTATCGCTGGTCACCGCCTTGAAAGCACTCGATGATCCGCTACCCGAACAGGGCACCCTGCTCCAGTGGCTGCTGGATGAATGCCTTGGAACGGATGAGTGATCACCACACCAAAGAATCTGCACACAACTCTGCCTGGAGCCCTCGCATGAATACCGCCGAACCCCGTGCCACCGTCACCACCCACCGCTGGACGCGCCGCGTCAGTGGACTTGGACTGATTGCCGGCATCGTCGCCGTGCTGGCCATGCTGTTGCCCGGACTGCTTTATCGCATCGGGGCGCTGGGACTGAAAGCGGCCTTTTCGACCGTGACTTTCGGTTTCGGGTTGGGGCTGTTGGCCGCCTTGCTGGGCCTGATCGCGTTGTTGCTGGCGCTGTTTGGCCGACCGCAACGCTATATGGGACGGGCGCTGATCGCGCTGGTGCTGGGAATGATCGCGTTCGTGCCGCCACTGATGTTTATGCACAAGGCCAAATCGGTGCCACCGATTCATGACATCAGCACCGATACCGCCAGCCCTCCGCCGTTCCAGACGCTGCTGGCGCAGCGCGCCGACGCGCCCAACGCCGCCGTCTATGGCGGCGCCGGGGTAGCGGCCAAACAGCACGCGGCGTATCCGGACATTCAGCCGCTGCCGTTCGAAGCCTCGCCAGCCGACACTTTCCAGGCTGCCCTGAGCGTGGCCCGCTCAATGGGCTGGACGATTGCCGCCCAGGTGCCAGACGGAGGCCGCATCGAGGCCACCGCCACCACGTTCTGGTTCGGCTTCAAGGACGATGTGGTGATTCGCGTCCGGCCCGACGCCGCGGGCTCGCGTGTGGATATCCGCTCCGAATCGCGCGTCGGCGGCAGCGATGTGGGCGCGAATGCGGCGCGCATCCGCGCGTTCAGCGGCAAGTTGAAGGAGGTCCTTGATAAGCGTTGACTAGCACCTGCACGCGTAGGAGCGCGCCCTGTGCGCGATGCCTTTGGTTACCTGACGGGACTGCATCGCGCACAGGGTGCGCTCCTACGACAATCATGTTCCGGGCCCTTATCTCGCCTCAGTCATGCCGAAAGGGCTGCAACAGCAGTTGATCGAAGCGTTGCTCGTGTCGGTCGCGGAACTGGTCCAGACCCAGGGGCAATGACGCCTGTGGCTGCCGCGGCGCGGCGCGATAGCTGCGAAACAGGCGATCCCACCACGACACGTTGAATCCAAAATTGGTGTCCTGCTCGTCGCGCAGCACCGAATGGTGGATGCGATGCATGTCCGGGGTGATCACCATCCAGCGCAGCGCCCGGTCAAGTCGCAGTGGCAACGCCAGATTCGCATGGGTGAACATTGCAAAGCCGTTCAGCAGGATCTCGAACTCCAGTACCGCCGCCGGTGCCGCGCCCAGTGCCAGCACCGCGGCAATTTTCAGCCCCATCGAGAACAGGATTTCCAATGGGTGGAAGCGCACGCCAGAACTGACGTCCAGCGCCACGTCGCTGTGATGCACGCGATGCAAGCGCCACAGCCAGCCGACCCGATGCATCAGCCGGTGTTGACCGTAGATCAGCAGGTCAAGGGCCACCAAAGTAAGAATTATTGCCAGCCACGACGGCAACGGCCAGAGGTGTAGCAGGCCCACGTGATTCTGCCGTGCCCACACCGCCGCATCGATCGCCAGCCAGGGCATCAACAGCCGCAGGCAGAGCGCGCCAGCGATGCCGAAGCCGAGGTTGGCGGGCCAGCGATGAAGCCGATGGGGATCGC
>JALYXN010000323.1 GCA_030947085.1 Pseudomonadota bacterium
TGCAGCATCGCCACGCGCTGGTCGGCGCTGGCGATCGGTGGTGGACGATGCGGCGGGATGCCCGAGGGCATCATCAGCACGTCGGCATCCAGCAGCTCGGCGGCTTCCCATGCCACGCAGAGATGTCCCAGGTGCACCGGATCGAAGGTGCCGCCAAAAATCGCCAGCGGTTTCACGCCAGCGATCCGGCTGCGCGCGGCTCGGCGATGGCGGCGATAAGGCGCTCGGCTTCCTGCCACGGGTCACCGGTTTCACGACCCTTGACCATGCGATCGATGCGCGACGCACGGGCAAGGCATTGCAGCCAGTGCTCACGTGGCGCACGGCGCAGCGCTTTGCGAAAAAGCTGTTCGCGCCCCTGCCACAAACGCTCCAGCCTGGCCTGTGCGGCAAAGTCATGTGCGTTGGCCAGGCGCAGCGCCATCTGCAGTTGATTGACCAGCCAGCCCATCAGCGCCAGCAGCTCATCGCCTTCCGAACGCAGTCCGGCAAGCACGCGCAGTGCGCGTGCGCCGTCACCGGCAAAGGCCGCGTCGGTAAGTTTGAATACGTCATAGCGGGCGCTGTCGGCCACCAAATTCTCCATCTCTTGCGCACTGATGCGACCTTCGCCGTGCAGCACGGCAAGCTTGTCGATCTCCTGCGCGGCAGCGAGCAGATTGCCTTCGACGCGCTCGGCCAGCAGCGCAGCCGCGTCCGGTGTGGCAGACAGGCCACGCGAAGCCAACCGCGCACCGATCCAGCCAGCCCACTCACCGGGCTTCGGCGCATTCAGCACCACCATCACGCCGTTGGCGTCGAGCTTCTTGCTCCAGGCGCCCTCGTGCTTGTTGCTCCATTCCATCGCCGTGATCATCAAGCTCACGTCTGGCGGCGGATCGGCACAGAACGCATTGATCGCCTTGGCGCCCTCGGTACCGGGGCGGCCTGTGGGCAGGCGCAGATCGATCAACCGGCGACTGGCGAACAACGACATGCTGGCACCGGCACGCGCCAGATCGTTCCAGTCGAAATGCTGACCGACATCGAGCACCTCGCGCTCGGTGTAACCGAGCTTTCGCGCCTGCGCGCGCAGCGCGTCAGCGGCTTCCAGCACCAGCAAGGGCTCACCGGCAAGCAGGTAGGCCGGTTGCAGCTGATCCGCGGCCAACGCCCGTTGCCATTGACTGGGACCAAGTGGCATCAGTGCGCGCTGGAAGCAGACGCCGGCTCGACCATCTCGTGCTTGCCGGCGGCCTGCAACCGGAACAGGATCGCCTGCACCATGTCGTCAGCGAGGCTCTTCTGCAAAGCCGCCACCTGCGAGGCGTTGCCGACGGCATCCGCCGCGTCGTAGCTGTACTCCCGCGACATGTCGATCGTTTGCCTGGCCACCAGGGTTTGGCCCGTCGGGTCGACGACATCGAATGTGACATGCAACCGCACGGCCGCCTCGGTGATCCGCACGTAGCCGCCGGCGGTCAGGGACTCGCTGCCGAACTGCACCACCGGTGCGCGCAGTTCGGCCACGCCCGGTCCACTTTTGTCCACCACCGTCACGCCTGAGGTTTCCAGCGTACGCGCCAGATGGCGCTCGAATTCACTGTTGCCGCTGACGGCGAGATGCACTTTTTGCATAGACGGTGGCAAGGTCACGTTATCGCGCAGGTGGAAACCGCAGGCGGTCAGCGCCAACATGGTGGCCAGCAGCAACGGCGCTCGCAACAAACGGCCTGCTTTCATGAAGCTCATGGATTTCATCCTGCGACGATGTTGACGATCTTGCCGGGTACCACGATGACCTTGCGCACGGTCAGGTTTTCGAGGAAATGCACCACCTGGGGCTGAGCACGCGCTTCCGCTTCGGCATCCTCTTTCGAGGCACTGACGGGGAGCTCGATGGTAGCGCGCAATTTGCCATTGATTTGCACCGCCAGCTTCAGCGTATCGCGCACCAGCGCGGCGGGGTCTGCCTGCGGCCACGGTTGATCCTCCAGCACCGTCTCGGCGTGACCGAGCACTTGCCACAACTGGTGGCTGATGTGCGGCACCACCGGGTTCAGCAACAGCACCATCGCCTCCAGTGCCTCATGCCGCACGGCGCGCCCCGGGTCACTCTGATCGGTGAACTTGTTCAGCGCGTTGAGCAATTCCATCAAGGCGGCGATTGCGGTGTTGAAGGCGTGGCGGCGACCGAAATCGTCACCGACCTTTTGGATGGTTTCGTGCAATTGACGGCGTAGCGTCTTCTGCCCGGCATCGAGCGTGGATGGGTCGATGACGGCTGCGGCGTTACCCGATTCGCCGTCGGCGCCCTCCCCTGCAGGCAGAGGGACGGAAGTGGAGCGGTCTGCGGTCGCTGACTTGATCGATGGATGATCCGGCTGAGCCACGTGTGTCGTCACTTCGCGCCAAAAACGCTTGAGAAAGCGCGACATGCCCTCGACCCCGGCTTCGCTCCACTCCAGCGACTGCTCCGGCGGCGCAGCGAACATCGAGAACAGGCGCACGGTGTCGGCGCCGTACTTGTCGACCATGGTCTGCGGGTCGATACCGTTGTTCTTGGACTTGGCCATCTTCTCGATGCCGCCGATGTGCACCGGCTCGCCGTCTGCGCGCAAGACGGCGCCGACCACGCGGCCTCGATCATCGCGCTGCACATCGACATCGGCGGGATTGATCCAGTCCTTGGTGTCGTTGGCGTTGTCACGATAGAACGTCTCGGCAATCACCATGCCCTGGCACAGCAGGTTGATCGCCGGCTCGTCCGAATGCACCAGGCCCTCGTCGCGCAGCAGCTTGTGATAAAAACGGAAATACAGCAGATGCAGGATCGCGTGCTCGATGCCGCCGATGTATTGGTCGACCGGCAGCCAATGATCGGCGCGCTGGTCCACCTGGGTGGCGGCGCCCGGACTGGTGTAACGGGCGTAGTACCAGCTCGACTCCATGAAGGTATCGAAAGTGTCGGTTTCGCGCTCGGCCGCGCCGCCGCAACGCGGGCACGTGGTTTTGCGCCATTCCGGGTCGGCTTTGATTGGTGACTTGACCCCGCCGAGCTTGGAATACGCCTCGGCGACATCCTCGGGCAACACCACCGGCAACTGATCCTCGGGCACCGGCACGTCACCGCAGGCGTCACAGCGGATCACCGGAATCGGACAACCCCAGTAACGCTGGCGACTGACGCCCCAGTCGCGCAAACGGAAATTGACCCGGTGCTGACCGCTGCCGTCAGCCTCGAAGCGTTTGGAAAGCGCGTCCAATGCCTGCGCGAAATCGAGCCCGTCGTACTCACCGGAATTCACCAGCACGCCGCGCTCGGTAAACGCGCATTGCTCCTGGATCCGCGTTTCGAAGTCCTCGATGACCTGCACCGCGGCCGACATCGCGTAAGCGTCGGTGCTGCCGCCACCGAGGGCGGCGCGCATGGCATTGGCACCCACGCCCTGCGACAGGTCGTGATCGATCTCGCGCACGGCGTCGACCACACCGCGATCGACGATCACCATCCGGATCGGCAGGCTGTAACGCTTGGCAAATTCCCAATCGCGTTGGTCGTGCGCCGGTACGGCCATCACGGCGCCGGTGCCGTAGTTCATCAGCACGAAATTGGCGACATAGACCGGTAACTCGTCACCGCTGACCGGGTGTATCGCCCGCAGGCCGGTATCCATGCCGCGCTTTTCCTGGGTCTCCAGTTCGGCCTCCGACACCCCGCCTTGCCGCAGCTCGGCAATGAAGTCGGCCAGCATCGGTTTGCTCTGCACCGCATGCTGCGCCAGCGGATGCTCGGCGGCGATCGACAGGAAGGTGACGCCCATCAACGTATCCGGACGCGTGGTGAACACGGTCATCGGCTCGACCGCGATACCGTCGGCATCGTTGACGGCAAAGCGGATTTCCAGGCCCTCGGAGCGCCCGATCCAGTTGCGCTGCATGGTCTTGACCGAATCCGGCCAGCCCGGCAGGGTGTCCAGCCCGTCGAGAAGCTCCTGCGCGTAATCGGTGATCTTAAGGAACCACTGCGGAATCTGCCGCTTCTCCACCAGTGCACCGGTGCGCCAGCCGCGGCCGTCGATCACCTGTTCGTTGGCGAGCACGGTTTGATCGACCGGATCCCAGTTCACCACCGAATCCTTGCGGTAGGCCAGGCCCTTCTTCATCAGTCGCACGAACATGCGCTGTTCGTGCACGTAGTAATCGGGCATGCAGGTGGCGAACTCGCGGGTCCAGTCGATCGCATAGCCCATCAGCTTGAGCTGGGTGCGCATGTGCTCGATGTTGGCGTACGTCCATTTCGCCGGCGCGGTCTTGTTCTTGATCGCGGCGTTTTCCGCCGGCAGCCCGAAGGCATCCCAACCCATTGGCTGCAGCACGTTCTTGCCGTTCATGCGCTGATAACGACTGATCACGTCGCTGATGGTGTAGTTGCGCACGTGGCCCATGTGCAGCGCACCGGACGGGTACGGCAACATCGCCAGGCAATAGAACTTCGGACGGGGGTCGTCCTCGCTTACCTCATAGGCGTGCTGGGCCGTCCAGTACTGCTGGGCCTCGGTCTCAATCGTGCGCGGGCTGTACGCGCCCTGCTCGTTGCTGCCCTGGTCAGGTAAGTTCGAGTCGTGGATGTCCTGCATGATTCGGTGCCGTCAATACAAAGGGGTTTGCGCCGACCAGCGCCGGCGGCGGGGGACTGCGCAGACTAGCCCAGTACAGGCCAGTCGCCAAGCCACGCGGCCTCAACTGGCCGGACAGGAAGGCGCCTGGCCGTTGCCTAGCGAGCGCGCCGCTGCGGCGATTTGCGTTGCCAACTGGTTGATTGCCCGTTGGTGCCCCTGCACCAGCGCCGGATAACTGGCACCGA
>JALYXN010000333.1 GCA_030947085.1 Pseudomonadota bacterium
CCATCGCCTCGTCGTCGGTGACGCCGACATACTCGGCGCGACCGGCATCCTTCAGAAACGCGTGCTCGGGGCCGACGCCGGGATAATCCAGCCCGGCCGAGATCGAGTGAGTTTCAGTGATCTGGCCATTGTCGTCACACAGCACATAGGTGCGATTGCCATGCAACACGCCAGGCCGACCCGCTGCCAGCGACGCCGCGTGGCGGCCCGTGGCAATGCCCTCGCCGGCTGCCTCGGCGCCGACCATGCGCACGCCGGCATCGTTGAGGAAGGCGTGGAACAGGCCGATGGCATTGGAGCCGCCGCCGACACAGGCGGTCAGCACGTCGGGCAACCGACCGTATTCTTCCAGCATCTGTTCGCGTGCTTCGCGGCCCACAATGGCATTGAAATCGCGCACCATCTGCGGGTACGGATGCGGCCCGGCCACGGTGCCGATGATGTAGAACGTGTCGTGGACGTTGGTGACCCAGTCACGCATCGCCTCGTTCAGGGCGTCCTTCAGCGTCTTCGATCCCGAGCTGACCGGCACCACGTCGGCGCCCAGCAATTTCATCCGGTAGACGTTGATCTTCTGCCGTTCGATATCAACTTCGCCCATGTAGACCACACATTTCAGGCCCAGTCGCGCGGCCACCGTGGCGCTGGCCACGCCGTGCTGGCCGGCGCCGGTCTCGGCGATGATGCGCGGCTTGCCCATGCGTTTGGCGATCAGCGCCTGGCCGACCGTATTGTTTATCTTGTGCGCGCCGGTGTGATTGAGGTCTTCGCGCTTGAGCAGGATGCGCGCGCCACCGACATGCTTCGACAGTCGTTCGGCGTGATAAATCGGGCTGGGACGACCGACGTAATGCTTCAGGTCATGGTCCAGCTCGGCGATGAACTCGGGATCCTGCCGCAACCGTTCGTAGGCTTCGGTCAGTTCGGCCAACGGCGCCATCAGCGTCTCGGCCACGTACTGGCCGCCGAAATCACCGAAGCGACCGTGCGCATCGGGCCACCGGTGAAAATCCTGGGCAGAGAGCTTCGACATGCTGAGAGATCCTGTGCGAAAAACTGGGGTTGGGGCCTAGGAGTCTGTCGGACTTTGGTTGGCCGGTCTGCGAATCCGCCTCGACCACCAAAGCCCGACAGGCTCCTAGCTTAAGGACAATCGAATGCTCGAAAAAGCGATAAGATCGCCCTGACCCGTCAGAAAATCTCACCTATGAGCGAACGCGATCTGCCACCATTGAATGCGCTGCGCGCCTTCGAGGCTGCGGCACGCTTCCAAAGCGTCACCCGTGCCGCCGAAGAACTGCATGTCACTCACGGTGCCGTAAGCCGCCAGTTGCGAGTGCTGGAGGATGCACTGGGCCAGCGGCTTTTCATGCGTCAGGGACGTGGTCTGAGCCTCACTCAGGCGGGCCAGCAACTTCGCGATGGCGCTGGTGCGGCGTTCGACCAGTTGCGTGATGCCTGGGTCGATCTGCGAAGTCCGTCGCGGGGTCCGTTCGTGCTGGGCTGTTCCGGTAGCGTGCTGGCGCGCTGGGTCATCCCGCGTCTTGATCGACTGCAGCGCGATCTGCCGGAGCTCGCCCTGCATCTGACCGCGCAGGAAGCTCCGTTGTCGCCAGATGCTGGCCAGGTGGACGCGGCGCTGTTGCTCGCTGCACCGCCGTGGCCGGCCCACTGGCGAGTGGATGTGCTGTTACCCGAGCGGATGGGGCCGGTGGTGAGTCCACGCTACGCGGGGTGGTCGCACTTGCAGGGCCGACCTGCCGCGGTACTGGTCCACGAACCGGTGCTGCATACCGTGTCGCGACCGCAGGCGTGGAGCGATTGGGCCAAAGCCGAAAAGCTGTCCGCCGCCCCCGCAGGTACCGGCCAGGGCTTTGCCCATCTTTACTATCTGCTGGAAGCGGCGCTGGCCGGTCTCGGCATCGCGATCGCGCCCGAGCCACTGGTCGCCGAGGATCTGGCCGCTGGACGCCTGCTTGCGCCATGGGGCTTCCGCGAGACCGACGCCGCCTGGGTGCTTGCCACACCACGACGGGGGCGCGATGCGCGCGCGCAGGCTCTGACCGCCTGGCTGAAAAACGAACTGTCGGGCGCATGACTATTGAGCCGGCGCGCGTGATGGATTCTGGCGCGACATGCAGCCAGCCACTCCCGCTACCTCGCATAAACATCCCCAACAGCGAACGTCAGAGATAACGCCGTATGGTTTCCCTGAACGCACCGACCTGTTCAGGCGTGAGTGCGCCGAGCAGCCCTCGGCGCTCAAGCGGGATATGCGCGGCGGCCGCGTCGCCCTCATCGAAAACATAGAAATCCAGCAAGCCCTTCCAGGCCGCCTTCTCTGCTGACGGCAGCGACTTGAAGGTCAAAATGCAATGCATCAGACAGCCCAGCGCCGTCGGCGGCGCATAGCTATTGGCCGGCGTGGATTTCCACCAGTAATTCACCAGCGCATTGATCCGCTTCAGTGACTGC
>JALYXN010000339.1 GCA_030947085.1 Pseudomonadota bacterium
CATCGTGCACCGCGCCGCCCCAGCCGGGTTCAGCCGAGTCCCCGGCCTTTTTTACGTCGGTCGGCGCCTCGGCGGCGTCGGCGGCCTTGTCGTCGGCACGCTTGGCCAGCATCTCGGCGGCGGATTCACGGTTCACCGGCGTGTCGTATTTGCTTCCCACCGGTGAGCGCTGACGAATGGTGGCGCGTTCGGCCTCGGTGATGGCGCCGATACGACAGCAGGGGGTGGTGACCAGTATCTGCTCCACGGGGCAGGGCACACCGCCGCTGCCCAGCGTCGATGCCAGCGCCTCGCCAACAGCAAGCTTGGTGATCGCCTCGACGACGTCGAGCGTGGGGTTGGCCACAAAGGTTTCGGCCGCGGCCTTGACGGATTTCTGGTCCCGCGGCGTGAAGGCGCGCAGCGCGTGCTGGATGCGATTGCCTAGCTGGCCGAGGATAACGCCCGGAACGTCATCGGGATTCTGAGAGCAAAAGTAGACCCCCACGCCCTTGGAGCGGATCAGCCGTACCACCTGCTCCACGCGCTGCCTCAGCGCCGGCGGCGCATCGCTGAACAGCAGATGCGCTTCGTCGAAGAAGAAAACCATCTTGGGCTGATCCAGATCGCCCACTTCGGGCAGTTGCTCGAACAGTTCGGACAACAGCCACAGCAGGAACGTGGAATACAGCCGCGGCTTCATGATCAGCTGATCGGCTGCCAGCACATTGATGATGCCGCGACCGCTCATGTCCTGGCGCATCAGGTCGCTCAGCTCCAGCGCCGGTTCGCCGAAAAACTGCTCGGCGCCATCGCCTTCCAGCCGCAGCAGTGCCCGCTGGATTGCCCCGATGCTGGTCGTGCTGATCAGGCCGTAACGGGCCGAAATGTCCTTGGCATTTTCCGCGGCAAAGGTCAGCAGGGAGCGCAGATCGGCGAGGTCGAGCAGCAGCAAACCCTGCTCATCGGCGACCTTGAAGATCACCTCCAGCACGCCTTCCTGGGTGTCGTTCAACTCCAGCACGCGGCCGAGCAGGTTAGGCCCAAGTTCGCTGACCGAGGCACGCACCGGGTGGCCGAGCTTGCCGTAGATATCCCAGAAGATTACCGGGTTGGCCTGCGGCTTCCAGTCGTCGAGTTTCAGGCGGGCCAGCCGCTCTTTCAGCTTGTCGCCGGGCTCGGCGGCCGCCAACGCCAGGCCGGCCAGATCGCCCTTGGCATCGGCAAGAAAGCACGGCACGCCAAGCTTCGAGAAGCCTTCGGTCAGAACCATCAGCGAGACGGACTTGCCGGTACCGGTGGCGCCGGCAATCATGCCGTGGCGGTTGCCGTAGTGCGGGTCGAGGCTGACGCTGGCGCTTTCGTTGCGGCCAATCAGGATCTCAGTCATGACATTCCGTTCCGTTGGTTATCCAGCGATTGTAGCCAGGAAGACGCCGGTGGCGGATTGCCTTCAATGCATTGAGTCCAGGCGCCGCGTTAGCTATCGTGGAGGTTTTACACGGGTGAAGTTTGTGATGTCGTTGTCTTCGATAGTTCATGGTTTGCGTCTGGCGTCTTGTGTCGTGGCAGTGGGTCTGTTGGCCGCCTGCGCCAGCACCGGGGGGGCAGCCAGGAAACAGCCGTCGGCCACGGTCGATGCGCTTTACCGTCAGCTGGACGTGGCCAGCAAGGGTTACGAGACGGCGCTGGAACAATCCCGCCAAGGTAATCTGGAAGCGTCACAACTGACCCTGACCCGCTCGCTTGATCAGTTGAAGGATGCGGCAGCACGCTGCGGCAACACCCCGAGCTGCGATACGCAGCGCTTCTTCTCCGTGTTCGACCACATGCTGCGTCTGAAAGGCGGGGACTTTGGCGTCGGGCAGGATCTGGAGAGCGATGTGGATTCTGCGCAGGCAGCACTCGCCGGGAAAAAGGGCGGTGTGTCCAGCTTGCCGCAGGCGCAGCGCAGCGTCACCTTGCTGCATGGCCAGAAGCTGTCAAAGCTGATCGCGATGAACGGACCGGTCAAGGCGGCACTGGAAACATGGCTGACGCAGCGGCGGCCGCAGTTGATGAATGCCTACGTCAATTACCAGCACCTGCGATTCGAGATGTGGCCGGCGTACGAAAGGGCCGATCTGCCTGAGGCGTTGCTGTTTGGCATCATGGCCAAGGAGTCTGGCGGCAAGGTGCACGCTGTATCGCGCTCGGGCGCCTCCGGCCCGTTGCAATTCATGTACGCCACCGGCATACGTTTCGGGCTGAGCGTCGATAACGGTTTCGACCTGCGCTTCGATCCAGCCTCCTCGGCGCGGGCAAACGCCGAATACATCGACGAGCAGCTGAGCATCTTCAACAACAACCTCGAGCTCACCATCGGCGCCTACAACGGCGGCGAAGGCCGCATGCGGCGCACCGTGGGCGACGATACCTCGGTCAGCTTCTACGATCCGCGCATCTACGACCAGATGTCGCAGGAAACCCGTGACTACGTGCCCTCGGTGCTCGCGGCGGCATGGCTTTTCCTGCATCCGGAGAGCTATAACCTGCATTTCCCGAAGGTCGATATGGCGCCCGGCGAGATCACGTTGAAACGGCCGGCATCCCTGACTGAGTTGACTGTCTGTCTGGGTTCGGCGGCCAACATGAGCGATGGCTGGTTTCGCACCTTGCGCAACCTCAATCCCCGACTCGATCCGCAAGTGACCCAGCCCGCCGGCACGGTGTTGCAGTTGCCGAAATCGCTGGAGCGCGCCTACGCCTCGCGCTGCGTGGACGGACCGTGGCCGATTCTGGCCAATGATTTGCATCATGCGGTGGCGCCGGTCGTCGTGGCGCCGGTGGCGCAAGCTTTGGTCAGCAAGCGCACCACCACGCATTACAAGGTACGCCGTGGCGACACCTTGATCGGCATTGTGCGCAAGTTGCATTGCTCAAGCGTGCAAGAGGTCGCAGAGATGAACGATCTGCATCGTCACAACATTCGCGGTGGACAGGTCTTGACGGTGCCCGAATGTCATTGAGGTATGTCCGGATGGCCAGAACGTCGGGTGACTGCACTGTTTTCATCCCGCTTTCCACGGTGCTGTCATCACGGCCGTGAAGTGCCTTGGCGTTCGATATCACCGAAAATTGATGGGTTTTCCAAGGCAATCAATTAGGTGGGCGTCGATCAGCGCTGGCCGATGCGCTGGCCCACCTGTACTGCTTGCTGCGGCTGCAGTGCATCGAGCGTCGCTGAGGTTTCCGGCAGCAGCACGATCACGGTCGAACCCATGTTGAAGCGCGCCATCTCGGCGAAGCGTTCCAGCGTGATGTGTTGGCCTTCGAACGATTTGCGCCGGATCGAAGAAGCGTAGGGCGGGATGACCAGGCCATCCCAGACCGTGGCCACCGACGACACCAGAATCGCGCCGACCATCACCACCACGAACGGGCCATGCTCGCCATCGAAGTGGCAGACCAGGCGCTCGTTGCGGGCAAACAGCCGCGGGATCGCTTCTACGGCAAACGGCGCCACGCTGAAGATGCGACCGGGCACATGCACGGTTTCCTTCAACGTCCCTTTCAACGGCATGTGGACGCGATGGTAGTCGCGAGGCGACAAGTAAACGGTGACAAAGCGACCCTTCGAATACGGCTCGGCAGCAGCCTCGTCGCCACCCAGTAGTTCGGTCGCGGTATAGCTCTGGCCTTTGGCCTGGAAAATCCGACCGTCGACGATGGCACCGGACTGACTGATTTTTCCGTCCGCAGGCGACAGCAGGGCAGACGGATCGGCGTCGGCATGCCGCGCATCGGGCCGCAGTTTGCGGGTGAAGAACGCATTGAAATGCTGATAAGCCAGCGGATCGGGCTGCACGGCCTCGGTCATGTCGACCTGGTAGTTGCGCACGATGGTGCTGATCAGCCAATTCTTCCACGGCGCAAACGTCCAGCGGGTGGCCCAGTAGACCACGCGCGAAAGAGCGCGATGAGGCAGGATGTACTGCAGGAATACGTTGAAAGTCATCGGCCAAGTATAAGGGTTGGGAGCCTGCCGGACTTTGCTTGGCTGGCCGGCGAGCGGCCTTCACGGTCGATAGCTCCGCCCATTCCTGCTTCGGGTGACACTATGGATACGCAAATCACCCAAAATCTGTATTCGCACAGCCGAATTCTTGTCTCGGCCATCAAAGTCCGACAGGCTCCTGGCAGGCCCTATAATGGCCGGCCATTCTGTTTTTTGGATCGCCGTGACTGCCGAACTTGTCTCCATCATCGACTTCATCCGCTATGGCGCCAGTCGCTTCTCGGCCGCAGAGCTGACCTTCGGCCACAGCCACGACAACCCAATCGACGAAGCGACGCATCTGGTGCTGGCCAGTCTCCATCTGCCGCCCGACATTCCTCCCGCCTATGGCGCCGGAAGGCTCACCGCCGAAGAGCGTGACAACGTGCTCGCACTGATCGAGCGCCGTATCAGCGAGCGGCTGCCAGTGGCGTATCTGGTCGGCGAAACCTGGTTCGCAGGGTTGAAGTTCAAGAGCGACAAGCGCGCGCTGGTACCGCGATCGCCGATCGCCGAGTTGATCGAATCGGGCTTTGCACCGTGGTTGGACGAGCGGCATATCGAGCGTGCGCTCGACCTTTGCACCGGCTCGGGCTGCATCGGCATCGCAATGGCCGAGTACAACCCCGATTGGCAGGTCGATATCGTCGACATCAGCCACGAGGCACTGTTACTGGCGCGTGAGAATATCGTTTTCCAGCATGTCGAAGGCCGGGTCAACGCGATCCAGTCGGACCTGTTTGCCAACGTGCAGGACGAGCGCTACGACCTGATCGTTTCCAACCCGCCTTACGTTACCGAAGATGAGTACTCCGCCTTGCCGGGCGAATACGTACATGAGCCGAAGCTCGGCCTTACCTCCGGTGCCGATGGCCTGGATCTGTGTCTTCGCATGCTGGACGAAGCGGCCGACCATCTGACCGACGACGGCCTGCTGATCGTCGAGGTCGGCGAAAGCGAGCAGGCGTTGTCGGCCTTGCTGCCGGAAGTGCCGTTCATCTGGATCGAGTTCAAGGTGGGGCAGATGGGCGTCTTTGCCTTGGAGCGGCGCGACCTGCTGCAGCACGCGCCGGCCATTCGTGCTGCCGCAGTGGCGCGGCACGCCTGAGGAAAACCGGATGGAACTGGAAACCGCTCGTCTGCGTCTCGATGCTCTGCAGGCAGACGATGCCGAAGCGCTTTTTCGCTATCGCGCCGATCCGAAGGTTTCGCGGTTCCAGAGCTGGCGACCCGGCAGCGTGGCGGACGCAGACGATTTCATTCAGCGGCAGGCGGCTGCGTCGATCGATATGCCCGGTAGCTGGTTTCAGCGTGCCATTCGCCTGTATGAGGGCGGCGAACTGATTGGTGATCTTGGTATTCACTTGCCGTCAGAGGCCGAGGGTTCGGTCGAATTCGGTATCAGTGTCGCCCCGGCGCATCAGGGCAGCGGCTACGCCAGTGAGGCCGTACGGGCGATATTCGCGTTCGTGTTCGGGCAGCTCGGCCGGCATCGTATCCACGCTTCGGTGGATCCACGCAACCTTGCCTGCATAGCCATACTGCGGACGCTGGGTATGCGCCAGGAGGCACATCACCGCGAAAGCCTGTGGCTACGCGGGGAGTGGGTGGATGACGTGATCTTCGCCATGCTCGCACGGGAGTGGCGGGGTCGGTCCTGAAAAGGCGGTTCATCGCGGCTGAACGCCACCGGGTCGCAGATCAAGTCACACGCCTGGCGGCATGAACCTCCCGCTCACCCGTTCACCAGACGCAATGGCTACCCTCCGGCTGGCTTTCGACAGCGGACTCCGTGATGGACTGTAACGGGGGCAACCGGCGACTGCAGTCGCGGTTGATCACCCTGTAGCACTCACAGGCGGATTCTTCGAGCTTGTGCCGGTCCAGTACGTCAATGCGGCCCCGGCTGTATCGAATCGCGCCGGCGCGTTGCAGCTTGCCGGCAGCCTCGGTCACTCCTTCGCGGCGGACGCCGAGCATGT
>JALYXN010000360.1 GCA_030947085.1 Pseudomonadota bacterium
TCCTCCAGCAGGCGCAGCGCAAAGGCTTCGTCGTCGAAGCTGGCGAAGCGATCGGCACGCACCTGCGGAAACGCGTACATCGCGCCCTGCGGGATAACCATTTCCAGAAACTCGCTGGCGGCAACACCTTGCAATGCCGCTTCGCGCGCCTCGTACAAACGACCGCCCGGGGCGGTCAGGGCGCCGATGGTGGCCCGGCTTTGCAGCGCCGGCGCCACCGCCCATTGCGCCGTGACGTTGGCGCACAGGCGCAGCGCGGCGAGCAATTGCAGGGCATCGCGGTATTCGCTGGAGCGGGCCGGGTCGCCGGACAGGCTCATCCAGCCGATCCGATAACCGCAAGCGCGGTGCACCTTGCTCAGGCCACCAAAGCTCAGGCACGGCACCTCGCCAGCCACTTCGGCCAGCGGCTGGAACACCGCCTCGTCATAGAGGATCTCATCGTAGATCTCATCGCAGAACAGCAACAGTTGATGGCGGGCCGCGATGGCGACCAGACGTTCCAGCAAGGCTTTGGGATAGACCGCACCGGTCGGGTTGTTCGGGTTGATCAGCACCAGTGCGCGGGTGCGCGGGGTAATCAGCGCCTCCACCTCGTCCGGATCGGGCAGGTGATCGTTGCGGGCGAGGCAATGGTAGTAGCGCGGCTGACCGCCATTGAGGATGGTGGCGGCACTCCACAACGGGTAGTCCGGGCTCGGCAGCAAGACTTCATCACCGAATTGCAGCAAGGCGCGCAGTGATAGATCAATCAGCTCGCTGACGCCGTTGCCGACAAAGATCCGTTCGCTGTCGACGCCCCTGGCACCGCGCGCCCGTTGCTGCGCGGCAATCGTTTCACGCGCCACTTCCAACCCCTGCTCGTGGCCGTAAGCCTCGCTTTCATGCAGATGGCTGGCGATCGCCTCGCGCAGATGCGCCGGCGCCTCAAAGCCGTAGCGCCCGGGGTTACCGATGTGAAGCTTGATGATGTCGCGGCCGGAAGCCTCCAGCTCGCGCGCGCGCCGGGTCAGTGCGCCGCGGATTTCGTAGCGCACTTCGGTAAGGTGCGCACTGGGTTTGATCGATGTCAACGCCGTATCCTTATAGACAGTCAAGGCCGGCGTCACTACCGACGGTTGGATGCTAGCAGCGTGACGTGTGGCAGCGCGAGGCCCGTCCCGGCACGATTCAGGTTCATCGTCCGGCCATGCTCTGACAAGGCATAATCGACACACCCTGCTGACAGACCCAGTGCCATGAGTGATGCCGAAACGATTGAACGGCTGCGCCATATCGGTTGGCGTGGCGATGTGTTGCCCGACAGCGGCTTGCGCCTGGCCCGGGTGGTGGCGCAGCATCGAGCAGGTTACGAACTGCACGACGGTGACACTCTGTTCGGTGCACAGCCGGACGGCCATTTCCTCAAGCGCGGCATCGATCCCGGCGAACGGCCGGCGGTGGGGGATTTTGTCGAGGTGGCCAGCGGCACGCCCCCGCACATCATGACCGTGTCGCCGCGGCGAACCGTGCTTTCCCGCGCCGCCGCCGGCGAGCGTTACGAGCGGCAGCTGATCGCCACCAATATCGATTACGTGCTGGTGCTTACCGGTCTGGACGGCGACTTCAACCCGGCCCGCATCGAACGCTATCTCTCGCTCACCGAGGATTCCGGCGCGCAGCCGGTGGTTCTGTTGAGCAAGCTCGATACACGCGAAGATGCCGCCGAGCAGATCGCCGCGCTGCGCCAGCGGCTGCCTGACGCGATCCCGATCCACGCGTTGAACTGCAAGGATCCGGACAGCGCGGTGCTGCTGGGAAACTATCTGCAACCGGGCGACAGCGCGGTGTTGGTGGGTTCGTCGGGGGCCGGGAAATCCACGCTGACCAACACCTTGCTTGGCAACGCGACCATGGCTACCGCTGAAGTGCGCCGGCACGACAGTCGTGGTCGGCACACCACCACGCATCGCGCCTTGCTGCAGCTGCCTACCGGCGGCTGCCTGATCGATACGCCGGGAATGCGCGAACTGAAGCTCACCGGCGAGGAGAATCTCGACCTGTTCAGTGATATCGAGGCGCTCGCCGAGAAGTGCCGTTTTGCCGACTGTGGCCATGGTAGCGAGCCGGGTTGTGCCGTACAGGTAGCGCTCGATACCGGCGAGTTGACGCCCGCCCGCTGGCGCAACTACCTCAAGCTGCATGACGAACGCGAAGAGCAGGCGGCGACGCTGGAAGCTCGTCTGCGGCGCCAACGCGGCGGTCGACCGATCGAACAGCCGCGAGGTCACCGGGGACAACGCGAGCGCGATTGAGCCGTGCCGGTTCACGTCGTACGAAACGTGGCGGAGCGTCTACTATCGCTGTCGTCATGGTGCTGTTTTTTAGCGTGGGAAGGCGGAGAAATGCAGCGGCTGTCATCCAGGATTACAGGATTCCGCCCGCGGGTTTTGCCGCGATGGTGGTTCGGTTGCCTCGTGGGTTTTCTTGGCGTCCCGGTCGTGACGCGATACCGTTCCGAGAGCTTCGGCGGTCAGTCGTTTGACTCGATATTCGTGCGGGTCCTTCTGCTGGGCGCTGGCGTGGGATTTAACGCTTTCCGTGACCTGACCTTTGCCTTGGTCGACGCGGTCCGGTCATACGGCGCAGGCTCGGAAGGCGGCTTGCTGCTGGTAGAGCAGGCAGGCGAGAAGCATCGGGTTGTCTGGACCCCTGTCATCAACATCCATGCCACCACCCCTATCACGCCGCCGCGGGTCAACGGGATGCAGCGAGCCCGGTTCCGCTGCGGCGGCGATGCTAGCGTCATGCCGACGAGTCCGCGTGGATTTCCTGGTGTGTTCAAGCCTGACGCAGCCGCGAGCGAACTCATCAAGGGTGTGGACGCTGCACGGCAAGTCACGCCATGAACGTGCTGGGAACCACCGTGGCTCCGGGGTTGCAGCGCTACGCCGAACTCGATCGGCGGCTGCTTGACGCGGTTCGGGGTATCCGCATTCTGGCCACCGTGGCGTGGCCAGCCTCGCTCGAAAGTCGCATGATCGACGCCTATGGCAAGGGCCGCTTCAGCTTGCCGCAGGTGACTTACGTCCGATCCGATCTGTCCGATTCGCGTGCGGAACTGGCAGCGATCGAGGCGGCGGCAGGCGGTACGGATCCCGACGACATCGACCCGCTGGGCGGTTATCTGCGGCGTACCGCCGAATCATGGCGGATTGCCGCCGAAATGCTGGAATCGGTCGGTACCGCCGCGGTGACGGCGCCCTCGATCGCACTTTACGGGCGCCCCGACGACCTGATACCGGGCAGCCAGCGCAGCAACCTCGACGCGGCCCGCTATTTTGTCGCCTTGTCGGACGAACTCGGTGCCGATCTGCTTGCGGACGAAACCAGCATCCACATGCCGGCCGATGTCCTGCGCGCCGACCTGGCAGCCACGCTGGACATGTTTTTCGGAGCCGGCGTCATCAGGGTCGAGGTGGATCCGGAACTCACCGCCAAGGCGGCCGCGGGCGCCACCCGCATTCGCCTGCGCGGTGGTGCCAGCTTCAGCGAATACGATCGGCACCAGTTGCTGGCACATGAGGCATACGTGCACTCGCTTACCGCATTGAACGGACGCCGACAGCCGCTGCTGGCCTCACTGGCGCGCACCTCGCCCAGGGTCACCGCGACCCAGGAAGGTCTGGCGGTATTTGCCGAACTGATGTCCGGTGCTATCGACATCACCCGGCTCAAACGAATCAGTCTGCGCATTCTGGCCATCGACATGGCGCTCAACGGCGCAGACTTTGTCGAGGTCTACAGGTACTTCAGCAGCTGCGGGCAAAGCAACGCCGACAGCTTCCACTCGGCGCAACGGGTGTTCCGCGGGGTGCCGCTTGGAGGCGGCTCGGCCTTTGCCAAGGACAACGTCTACCTGGCGGGCTTGCTGACCGTGCATACATTCTTTCGTTGGGCCCTGAAGGCGCGGCGAATGGACCTGCTGCGCCACCTGTTCGCCGGCAAGCTTGCCCTGCACGACGTGATTGCCCTGCAACCGCATTTCGAGTCCGGCGCCATCGCTCCGGCGCACTGGTTGCCACCGTGGATGCAGCACGCGCACGGACTGGCCGGCAAGCTGGCTTTCTCGGTTTTCATCAACGGCATCCACATGAACCGGATCGAGGGCGACGACCTGCTGTAACCCGTCTGACGCGACCAGGTACGGCGGTTGAAGCCGCGCCGGTGTTAACATCCACCGACGTCATCGGCGACCGCGGGTGGCGCTCCCCTTACGAAAAAACGCATCCGATGAGCCTTCCCGAAGAACTGCGCCTCGCCGCACTCGAATACCACCGTCTGCCGCGTCCCGGCAAGATCAAGGTCACCGCGACCACGGCGCTGCTCACCCAGCGCGACCTGTCGCTGGCGTACTCGCCCGGCGTGGCCGCGGCCTGCGATGCGATCGTCGAAGATCCCGCGACGGCAGCCGAATACACCGCCCGCGCCAACCTGGTCGCCGTGATCACCAATGGCACCGCGGTACTGGGCCTGGGCAACATCGGTCCGTTGGCGAGCAAGCCGGTGATGGAAGGCAAGGGTGTGCTGTTCCAGAAGTTCGCCGGGATCGACGTGTTCGATCTGGAGATCGACGAGAACGATCCGGACAAGCTGGTCGACATCATCGCCAGCCTCGAGCCGACCTTTGGCGGCATCAACCTGGAAGACATCAAGGCACCGGAGTGCTTCATCGTCGAGCGCAAACTGCGCGAGCGGATGAAGATCCCGGTGTTCCACGACGACCAGCACGGCACCGCGATCATCGTCGGTGCGGCCGTGATCAACGCGCTGGAAGTGGTCGGCAAGAAGATCGAGGACGTGCATCTGGCCACGGCCGGCGCGGGCGCAGCGGGCATCGCCTGCCTCGACATGCTGGTGGCGCTGGGACTGAAGCCGGAGAACATCCTGGCCTATGACCGCGACGGCGTGCTTTACATCGGTCGCGAACAGCTCGACCCGGACAAGCAGCGTTATGCCCGCGACACCGACAAGCGCACGCTGGCGGCGATCTGCGAGGGCGCCGATATTTTCCTGGGCCTGTCGGCCGGCGGCGTGCTGAAGCCGGAGATGGTGGCGGTGATGGCGGACAAGCCGATCATCCTGGCGCTGGCCAACCCCGAGCCCGAGATCCTGCCCGAGGACGCCAAGGCGGTCCGCCCCGACTGCATCATCGCCACCGGGCGTTCGGATTATCCGAATCAGGTCAATAACGCCTTGTGCTTTCCGTACATTTTTCGCGGTGCGCTCGACGTGGGTGCCAGCGGTATCAACGAAGCGATGAAGCTGGCCTGCGTGCGGGCCATCGCCGGCATGGCGCGGCTGGAGGCAGGCGATCTGGCCGGTGCCTATGGCGGCGACGTGCCGACCTTCGGTACTGAATACCTGATCCCGCGGCCGTTCGACCCGCGCCTGCTGGTGATGCTGGCGCCGGCGGTAGCCCAGGCGGCGATGGACTCGGGTATCGCTACGCGGCCGATAACCGATATGGATGCCTACAAGGAGAAGCTGGGGCAGTTCATCTACCGCACCGGCCTGCTGATGAAGCCGGTGTACGAGCGTGCGCGCGCCGACTGCAAGCGGGTGGTCTACGCCGAGGGCGAGGAAGAGGTGGTGCTGCGCGCCGTGCAGGCGGTGATCGACGAGAAGCTGGCGCGCCCGATCCTGGTCGGACGCCCGGAAGTGATCCAGGCCCGGATCGAGCGTCTGGGTCTGCGCATGCGCCTGGGCCAGGATTTCGACCTCACCAACATCAACGACGATCCGCGCTTCAACGAATACTGGCAGCAGTACCACGCGCTGACCGAGCGCCGCGGGGTGACGCCGGCAGCGGCAAAAAACCTGCTGCGTTCGCGGCCCACGCTGATTTCCGCGCTGATGGTCGAGCGCGGCGAGGCGGATGCGATGATTGCCGGCCTGGTCGGCCGTTTTCACAAGAAGCTGGGTTACCTGCGCAGCGTGTTCGGGCTGGATCCGCGCGTGCAGTGCACCTCCGCCATGACCGGCGTGATCAATGAGAAAGGCGCCTGGTTCTTCGTCGACACGCATGTGCAGGTCGACCCGACTGCCGAGCAGATCGCCGAGGCGACGATGCAGGCGTCATACCGGCTCAAGCTGTTTGGTGTCGAGCCGAAAGTGGCCTTGCTGTCGCATTCCAATTACGGCAGTCACGACAATGCCAGCGCCGCCAAGATGCGCCAGGTATGGAAGATCCTGAAAGAACGGATGCCGAAGCTGGAGATGGATGGCGAGATGCAGGCCGACACGGCGTGGGATGAAGTGCTGCGTCAGCGTCTGTTCCCGCATACCACGCTCAGCGGTCGCGCCAATCTGTTCGTGCTACCAAACCTGGATGCCGCCAACATCGTTTACAACATGGTGCGGGTGATGACGGACGGCGTGGCGATCGGACCGATCCTGATGGGTCTCGACAAGCCGGCGCACATTCTTACACCGGCATCCACGGCGCGCCGGGTGGTGAACATGACCGCGATCGCCGCGGTGGACGCGCAGATTCGCGCCGCCCAGAGTGGCCGACGCAGTTCCTGAATCGCCATCGCCCCACCTGGCATGACAACCTGCCCATGCGCCGGCGAATGGACATCCATTGGCGAGTGCGGGGGCAGGCGGCTAAACTTAAGACGTTGACCTGCCGCGTCCCCGGCGGCGTTATCCCCCTCAAGTCAGGCGTTGCATCGACGCCGCGGAGAAGTTCATGGATCAGCTCGACGATATCCTCGATCAGGACATCGACCCCACCGAAACCCGCGAATGGGTCGACTCGCTTGACGCGGTCATTAACCACGATGGCACCGAGCGCGCCCACTTTCTGCTGGAGCGCATGGTCGATACCACCCGTCGTTCGGGCGGCTATCTGCCGTTTGATCCGACCACCGAATACGTCAACACGATCGCCCCCGGCAACGAGGCGAAGATGTCCGGCGATGCGGCGATGGAATGGCGCATCCGTTCGCTGATCCGCTGGAACGCGATGGCGATGGTGGTGCGGGCCAATCGCAAGCCGGGCGAGCTGGGCGGACACATCGCCAGTTTCGCTTCAAGCGCAACCCTGTATGACGTCGGCTTCAATCATTTCTGGCGCGCACCCAGCGCCGATCATCCGGGCGATCTGGTGTTTCATCAGGGCCATTCCAGTCCGGGTATTTATGCGCGCTCGTTCCTGGAAGGCCGCTTCACGGAAGAGCAGATGGACCTGTTCCGGATGGAAGTGGTCGGCAAGGGCAAGGCGCTGTCCTCGTATCCGCATCCGTGGCTGATGCCTGATTACTGGCAGGTCCCCACGGTGTCGATGGGCCTGGGTCCGATCCAGGCGATCTACCAGGCGCAGTTCTTCAAATACCTCGAAAACCGCGGTCTGATCCCCAAGAGTGATCGGAAAGTCTGGTGCTTCCTCGGCGACGGCGAAACCGACGAGCCGGAGTCGCTG
The DNA here is from genome assembly GCA_030947085.1 of Pseudomonadota bacterium. GTDB lineage: Bacteria > Pseudomonadota > Gammaproteobacteria > Xanthomonadales > Rhodanobacteraceae > Rhodanobacter. Next base: position 7,466 of record JALYXN010000360.1, read on the forward strand.
GGCGCGATCTCGCTAGCGGGCCGCGAGGGTCTGGACAATCTGATCTTCGTGGTTAATTGCAACCTGCAGCGCCTGGACGGCCCGGTGCGCGGCAATGGCAAGATCATCCAGGAGCTCGAAGGCGAGTTCCGCGGTGCCGGCTGGAACGCGATCAAGCTGGTCTGGGGCAGCTACTGGGATCCGCTGCTGGCGCGCGACCACAAGGGCGTATTGCGCAAGCTGATGATGGAAACCGTCGACGGCGAATACCAGGCCTGCAAGGCATTTGGCGGCGCGTATACCCGCGAGCACTTCTTCGGCAAGTATCCGGAGACGCGCGAGATGGTAGCCAACCTCAGCGATGACGACATCTGGCGCCTGAATCGTGGTGGCCACGATCCGCACAAGGTCTATGCGGCCTATCACGAGGCGTCCAACACCAAGAACATGCCCACCGTGATCCTGGCCAAGACGGTCAAGGGCTACGGCATGGGTGCGGCGGGCGAGTCGCAAAATCCGACCCATCAGCAGAAGAAGCTGGACGAAGAGGCGGTGATACATTTCCGCGATCGCTTCCAGATTCCGATCCCCGACGACCAGTTGAAGGATGTGCCGTACTACCACCCGGGCAAGGACTCACCGGAAGTGCAGTACATGCTCGAGCGTCGCAAGGCACTCGGCGGCGCGCTGCCGCAGCGTCGCCGTCAGGCGGACGCAAAACTGAAGACGCCGGAACTGAGCGCGTTGGAGCAGATCACCAAGGGCACGGGTGAGCGCGAAATCTCCACCACCATGGCACTGGTACGTGGCATCAACCTGCTGCTGCGTGACAAGCAACTGGGTGAGCGCGTGGTGCCGATCGTGGCAGATGAGGCACGCACCTTCGGCATGGAAGGCATGTTCCGCCAGATCGGCATCTACGCGCCGTTCGGCCAGAAATACACGCCGCAGGATTCCGACCAGCTGCTGTACTACCGCGAGGATCAGAAAGGTCAGGTGCTGCAGCAAGGCATCAGCGAAGCCGGCGGCATGGCGTCGTGGATGGCGGCGGCGACCAGCTATTCGATCAGCAACCAGGCGATGCTGCCGTTCTTCATCTACTACTCGATGTTCGGTTTCCAGCGCATCGGCGACCTGGCCTGGGCCGCCGGCGACATGCGTTCGCGCGGCTTCCTGATTGGCGGTACGGCGGGTCGTACCACGCTCAACGGCGAAGGCCTGCAGCACGAAGACGGTCAATCGCACCTGATGTCCGGCGTGATCCCGAACGTCAAATCGTACGACCCGACCTTCTCCTATGAAGTGGCGGTGGTCCTGCAGGACGGCACCCGCCGGATGATGCAGGAGCAGGAGGACATCTACTACTACATCACCGTGATGAACGAGAACTACAGCCACCCGGAGCTGCCCAAGGGCAGTGAGGAAGGCATCATCAAGGGCATGTACCTGTTCAAGGATGGCGGCAAGCCGAAAAAGACCGAACCACGGGTGCAACTGCTCGGCTCGGGCACGATCCTGCGCGAGGTGATTGCGGCAGCCGAGTTGCTGGAGAAGGATTTCGGCGTGAAGTCCGACATCTGGTCCTGCCCCAGTTTCATCGAGCTGCGTCGCGACGGCTTCGATGCCGAGCGCTGGAACCGCCTGCATCCGGAGTCCGAGCAGCGGGTGCCCTATGTCACCGGGTTGCTCGCCGGTCGCCAGGGTCCGGCCGTTGCGGCGACCGACTACGTGCGCGAATT
>JALYXN010000422.1 GCA_030947085.1 Pseudomonadota bacterium
GCCTTGAAGCCGTGGGTCTGAAACCAGTCGTCGGGCTGCCGGGTGTTCTGGACCAGTGGTCGACGCGCATAGTGTCCTTGCGTGGTTTCGATATAGGCCCACGGCTGGCCGGCATACCAGATCACCGCAGCCGCAGGTACCGCGACGCCGGTGGACGAATGACCCGCCATCGGCACCAGCGCGGTCAGGCGCTGCCCCACGCGCAGGTCGGCGCCGTCGACGCGATAGAAATAGGTCGGTCCCTGCACCACCGCATCGGCTTGTGGCGACGGGCCGATCAGATGGGCGGATGTGGCGGAGCCGTCGGGCAACTGCAACTGGAGGCTGTCTGTGGTCGGCGCGACGGAACCGGAGCCCATTACCACGGCCAGCAGGGCGCGCTGGCCGTCGACGAAAGCGCTCAACGCCTGCGGGCCTGGCTCGATCATGCGGGTCAAGGATGAACCCCATCGCACGGCGGCGCTGCTGCGCGCCGCCACCGCCTGCGCCGAAGCGGCCACTTGCTGAGCGTGCGCCGTGGCAGCAGTAGCGGCGGCCGCTTGCATGTCGCGCAGTGACGCATTCTGTCCTTGCTGATAGAGCCGCCGCGATCGTTTCGCCTCGGCCGTTGCCGCGCTGGCTGCAAGGAAGGCGGCGTCGGCGTGTGCCTTGCTCGATTGCAGTTGCGCGGCCAGGGTCAGCAGTGGTCGTACGTCCAGCACGCTGGCGACTGCCTGGGTTCGCGGTATCTGCGTGTCCTTTTTCAGTATCGCGGTGAGGATGCCGCTGGCGTCCACACTGGAGGGGCTGAGAGTTACGGTGCCTTCGGGTGCCGTCGCCGCGAGCAGCGGCGAGACCAGGGTCAATAGAACGGCGGTACACAGCACGGGCAGTGCGGCCCGGCGGGGATCAAGACGACGGCGCATGACCGACCTCGCGGAGAGAAGATGATGGCGGGTTGTCCGCCGCTGCGGGTGGCGCCAGACGGGTGGCGGGCCAGATCGGACGTTGCACGGCATTTTCTAGCTGGGCCAGCGATTGCAGCAATTCGCTCAATGCGTCGAGGCTGGCCAGTCCGGCGTGGGCAGCGGCCACCTCGGCGGTTTGTTCGCTGGCGCGATTCACTTGCCCTGCCAGCCGTCGTTGCCGGGCGCCGCGAGCGACCTGCTGCGCCGCCCGGGCAGCAGCCTTTCGGCTGATCCAGGCCTGGTAACGCCGGGCGTAGTCGTCGCGTGAGGCGTCAAGCGTGTTGAGAATCTCCGCCTGGCGGGCGCGCACGGCGGCGGCGGCCTCGTCACGTGTCGCGGCGGCGGCACGGATGCGCGCGCCGGCGCCGTGGAAAAGCGGCAGCTCCAGATCGATACCGAACGCGAATTTCCTTTGCCCCTGATCGTAGACATAGCCCGGGGCCACGGCCGTGGTGGGGTAGCGCGTGCCGGCGGCTGCGCGCAGTTGCGCTGCGGCGACACGGTATTGCGCCAGCAGCGCCGCCAGATCGAGCCGGTTCCAGGCCGCCTCGCGCGCCAGCGTCGCGCCAGGCAGCGTTGAAGGTGATGGTGGCGCATCGAGTTGCGGCCAGCTGAGATCTGTCCCGCGCAGGGCCGACCAAGGTACGCCGACGGCGCCGGCCAGGGCGTGCTCGGCGGCGGCGCGTTGCACTGTTCGGGCCGACAGCGCGGCCGCCGCCTGCTGGACTTCCAGTTCGGCGGTGAGTTGCGCGCCGCGATCGCTGGCGCCTTCGGTCACACGCTGGCGAACACCGTCGCGATAGGCGGTCTGGGTGGCGGCGATGCGTGACGCCAGCACCTCGGCCTGCCGGGCCAGCAACAGGCGACGCAGCGCACCGGTCGCGCGGACACGGCTGTGCCACACCGCCAGCGCAAGGCGGTCGCTTGCCATGGCCGTGCGCGCTGCCGCCACGTCATGGCGCGCCGCGCGCTCACCGGGGTGCAGCAGCGGCAGCAGCAGCTCCACGCCGACCGTCCACGGGGAACTGGCGGTGACGCCACTGAAGACCTTTTCCGGACTCAACTTCAGCGTGGGATTGGCCCGTTGCGCCGCCAGCGCCGCGTCGGCGGCCTGGCGCGTCGCCACCGCACGCGCCTGAGCCAGCAGCGGGTCGAAATACCATGCGGCCACGGTCATGCGGTCGGGCGTCCATGGCGAATCCACGGCGACGGAAAGATCGAACCGGGTCTCGGCGACGCGCAGGCCAGCGTCGTCCAGCCGCCGTGCCTGCAGCGAGCGAGCCTGATCCTCGAGGTCGGGCGCAGGCGAGTTCGGCACGGATGCACAGGCCGCCAGCGCCGTGGCAAGGGCAAAGGCCAAGCTCCATCGAGTGGCAACACATTTCATGCTGTCAGGTTAGCCGAGCGTTGCCGTCCCCGATCGCTCGGCGCATGACAATCGTGTCATCTGAACGGCTCTGGCATGGAGACGTTAAGCCGCCGCGCTTCAGCCGTTATCGCGTCGTTGCCGCCATTCGCGAACGATCAGCAGCACGATCACGCTATCCAGCACGGTCAGCAGCGTCAGCGATATCGAAGCGGTGTGTGCCAGTCGATAACACTGGTAGCCGATGAGGGCGGTCAGAAAGACGGTGGCGGCGGGATACGACCAGCGTGCCCCGCGCAGCAAGCCGGCCACCAGACCGATCTTGATCACGCCGTGCGCAAGCAGATAGATGCCGGCAAAATGCAGGGTGCCCACGGAAAGCTGCCGGGCCACGTGCACCAGATGATTGGCGACGAAGTCGCCCGGATCCTCCAGCAACTCCTGTTGGGTCAGCCAACTGACAACGCCGAGAATCATCGGCTGCGTGCTCCACAGCAACGCCGCGCCACCGATCAATTCCAGCACGCCGTCAATGCCCTTAAGAATGATGCCGACATCGAACAGGCGGTGATAGATCGAGGTGCGGTCAGGTTTCATGCCGCACCTCGTTGCTGCGGGTCCGCGGGGTTGAGCTGGCAGACTGTGGAAAGCGCATGATCACCGTGGTGCCTGCGGCAGACGTGCTTTCGATCCGTACCGTCCCGCCATGCAGCTCCATGATCGCGGCGACGATCGACAGCCCCAGCCCGGTACCCCGGCCGGCGTCGCGCCGGCGTGCGGCGTCGACCTGATAGAACCGATCGAACAGGTGCGGCAAGTGTTTTTCGGCGATCGTTTCGCCAGCGTTGTGGACGCGTATCTCGATGTGATCCGGCGTGGTGGTCAGGCGTACTTCTATCTCGCTGCCGACCGACGCATGGCGGATCGCGTTGACCAGCACATTGGTCAGCGCCTGTCGAAACAGGATCGGGTCGGCGTCGAGGGTGGCGTCGCCGTGAAGCGTGACGACTAGCGCGCGTTCCGCAGCCCGCGCGGCTTGCTGCTCGATGCTCCATGCACATGCCTGTGCTGCATCAAAGCACTCGCGATGCAGCGCCTGTCCGGCATGTTCGGCGCGGGCCGTAAACAGCAGATTTTCGATCAGCACCGTCAAGCGCCGGCACTCGTCCAGTCCGGACTCGATGGCGCCGCGATAGTCTTCGACCGAACGCGGACGCATCAGACAGACTTCCAGTTCGCCTCGCAGATGTCCCAGCGGCGTGCGCAACTCGTGCGCGATATCCGCAGAAAATCGCGACAGTCGCGCAAACGCCTCTTCCAGACGCGCCAACATGGCGTTGAAGACGCCGACCAGTTCGCGCAATTCCTGTGGCCATGGCGCGGTCGATGTCAGACGCGCCGAAAGATCGGCGGGCGTGATCGATTGCGCCGCATCGGTGATCCTGGTCAGCGGTGCCAGGCCACGCGAGGCCACCCAGCGTCCAGCCAGTATCAGCAACGGAATCAGCAGCAGGAATGCGAGCGCAAGCACGCGGCGAAAATCCGCTTGCAGGGCGGTATCGCGCGTGACGTCCAGGGCATATTGCACACGCGCCTTGCCGCCGCCGGGGCCTTGCAGGAGCACGGTGGTCAGCGCGAAACGGCGGCCGCCCACCTCCCGCACGGGCAGCAGGGTCGAGCGCATCTTGCCGGTATAGGCAGGAAATACAGATCGCGGCAGATCGCGACCCATGCCCGGCGATTCGCCCAGCGTACGACCATCTGCGGTGAGTACCCGGGCCTGGTATTCGCGCAACCGCGAGCCCCCGGTTTCGCGAATGATCTCGTCGACCAGCGCGCGCGGATCACCGTCGGCATCGTCCAGATCCACCTGTAGCTCGGCCACCTTGGCCTGCAGGACCTGCTGGTGTTCGGCATCGAAAATGGCCGACAACCGCCAGTAGATCACCCCGGCGAACAACATCACGGCGGTCAAGGCCACCACGGTGTTCAAAACCGTGAGTCGAAGGCTGATCGAACGCCCTCCGAATAGCGCTTCAGTCCGCATCGGCATCGAGTATGTAGCCGGCACCTCGCACCGTGCGAAGCATCGGAGGAGAGGCGAATGGCTCGTCGAGCTTGCCGCGCAGTCGTCGCACTACAACGTCCACCAGATTGGTCTGTGTATCGAAGCGGATGCCCCACACGCCTTCGGCCATCGACGCCCGCGACATCACGCAGCCACGATGGCGTGCAAGCAGCAACAGCAGCGCGTATTCCTTGGGCGCGAGTTGCAAAGGGCGACCCTCACGCGATACGCGCTGGTGCAGCGGATCGATGACCAGTTCGCCCACTTTGAGGATCGTCGCTTCCTGCGCGGGTTCGGCCTGACGGACAAGATTGCGCAAACGAGCCACCAGTTCCGCGAAGGCAAAGGGTTTGACCAGATAATCGTTTGCACCCAATTCGAAGCCACGGACCCGATCCTCCACCCGATCAAGCGCGGTGAGAAACAGTACCGGTGTCCGAATGGCATTGGCCCGCATGCTCTGAATGATCGTCCAGCCGTCGCTGCCGGGCAGCATCACGTCCAGTACGACTACATCGAACACCTGGCTATCCAGCAGCGACATTGCCACGTCACCGTCTTGCGCAAGCACGACAGAAAAGCCCTGTTCCTGCAGGCCTTGTGCCAAATAGCGACGTGCCTTGGCTTCATCTTCGGCGACCAGAATTCGCATGAGTTTGCTTTTTGAGTGCCCGTACGAATTGAGACAGCCAGCGTTTTCCGCGACGTCCGTCGGTCCGAATTGTGATAGATCACAATGGGAAAGGCGACCGCTTCAGGCATCTCGGCAGGCTTCAATGCAGCTCGCGCGCGAATCTAGTGTGCGTGGTGTTGCTCGCCTCGGCGGTGTCTGTTCAGAGATTGCCCAATGACAGCGCCGCCTCACCAAGTGCAAGTGACGCGGCCACGCCTGCAAGAGACACACTTATGGCGATCGGGTCCCCAGGTGTTGGTGCCGTTGTTGTTGTTGTCCATCGCCTTGACGATGCCCACTCCGTGCGCCTCGCCGTTTGTTCTCTTGCCTATCGGACATGCCTTTCATGGAAGCATCCATGTGTTGCTTATGGCCACTGAGAGAGCACGGTGAGCGTCAAATAGCGTAAGCCATGCGAGCGGAAGGGCACTCGATTGTGGCAGCGCTCGGTTCGGCGGCATGAATCATGCATGCACGACGACCAGTGGCAGATTTTTGACGCTGCCGCCTGGTCGTAGGGGCAAGGATGTGCGCCCTCACTGGGCGGTCGCCACCGACCGTGAAGCTGCTCATCGTCGTTGGCTCGGCGAGCGGCGAAGTGTGTAGTGCCTATCAACCGTTGTTTTTGCGCCGC
>JALYXN010000426.1 GCA_030947085.1 Pseudomonadota bacterium
CCGCGCTGAGGCATGCTCATGCCTTTTTCCTGCTGCACGCGGCGCATCAGCAAACTGTCTCCGTGCTGACGAGACTGCGCCGCACTGGCGACCTGTGGTGCGGCAAAACCGACTGCCGCTGCCAGCATGATGATGACTGGCAAACTGCGTGTGAACTTGACCATGGCTCCCCCTCTCCCTACAAGGCTGTATGCGGCGTCGTTATAGCAGGAGTATCCATGCTACGCCACGCCGATGGCCGCTGACTGCGATGGATTCGGCATTCGTCCATAGCTGATGTCAGCGGCGGTTTGATGGAGAATAACGCCATCATCGTTATCATGGGCGGCTGCAGGAACCTTACTGCCCGGTTTTGGACAACGTTTTTCATGATCTCCTTTCGACATTTTGCCATGCGTCGCGGCACCCGACTGCTGCTTTCGGATATTGACCTGGTGATCCAGAGCGGTTGGCGCCTGGGTGTGATCGGGCGCAACGGCTGCGGCAAATCCAGCCTTTTCGCCGCACTGCAGGGCAAGCTGGAGAGTGATTCCGGCGAGCTCGACATGCCGGCGAAGATCCGCCTGGCTTCGGTGGAGCAGGAAACGCCAGCGCTGCCCGACGCCGCCATCGATTACGTGCTGGGCGGTGACGTCGAGCTGGCCGATGCCTTGCGCGACGAAGTGGACGCCGGCGAGCGCAACGATATGGAAGCGATGGCGAAAGCCCATCAGCGCATTGAGGAGCTTCATGGTTACGATGGTCGGGCGCGTGCCGGCAAGCTGATGCATGGCCTTGGCTTTGCGCCGGAAACCCACGAACGTCCGGTGCAGGATTTTTCCGGTGGCTGGCGCGGACGGCTGAACCTGGCGCGTGCACTGATGTGCCCGTCCGATCTGCTGCTACTCGATGAGCCGACCAACCATCTCGACCTCGATGCCGTGCTGTGGCTGGAGGAATGGTTGCGCCGTTACCAGGGGACGTTGCTGATCATCTCGCATGATCGCGAGTTCCTCGATGGTGTGATCACTCACACCCTGCATCTGCACGATGGCAAGGCCCAGCTCTACACGGGCAACTACAGTGCCTTCGAGCGTCTGCGCGCCGAGCAACTGCGTCAGCAGCAGATATCCCACGAGCGCGCACAGGCCGAACGGGCCCACCTGCAGTCCTTCATTGACCGCTTCAAGGCCAAGGCGACCAAGGCTAAGCAGGCGCAGTCACGCATGAAACGGCTGGAAAAGATGGCCGGTACCGAAGCGGTGCGCGCCGAGCGTGGTTTCAGTTTCCAGTTCGCCCAGCCCGGGCGAGTTCCCGATTCGATGTTGCAGCTGGAAGACATCACGGCCGGCTATCTCGCTGATCCGGAAACAGTAGAGGACGGTGGCGAGGTGGCAAACATCGTCCTTGCCGACGTCAGCTTCAGTCTGGAGGCAGGTCAACGGATCGGTTTGCTTGGTCCCAACGGTGCGGGTAAATCCACCCTGGTGAAATCGCTGGTGGGCGACCTCGATCCGTTCAGCGGTGAACGCAAGACGCACAAGGATCTGCGCATTGGCTACTTTGCCCAGCACACGGTCGAAAGCCTGCGCGAAGGCGCCAGCCCACTCGAGCACCTGATGGACAAGGCGCCCGGCGTGGCAACCCAGGTCATGCGCGATTTCCTCGGCACCTGGAATTTTGCCGGTGACCGCGCGTTCGAATCGGTCGACGGTTTCTCCGGCGGCGAGCGGGCCAGGCTGGCGCTGGCGCTGATTGCCTGGGACAAACCGAACCTGCTGCTGCTCGATGAGCCCACCAACCATCTTGATCTGGAGATGCGCGAGGCGCTGGCCGAGGCACTGGCCGATTTCGATGGCGCGCTGGTGCTGGTTTCGCATGATAGGCATCTGCTGGGCATGGTCTGCGACAGCTTCTTTCGCGTTGCCGATGGTCTGGTCGAGAGTTTCGACGGCGACCTGGACGACTATGCGAAGTGGCTGCGCACCCGCGGCGCGGCCAACAAAAAGGCGGCAAAGGGCAAGTCTGCGGCCAAACCGGTGGTCAAGGTGATCGAGATCAGCCCGGAAGAACAGCGCCGTCAGCTGGCAGCCCAGCGCGAGAACGACAAGACCTCGCGGCAACGGGTCAAACGGAT
>JALYXN010000436.1 GCA_030947085.1 Pseudomonadota bacterium
ACTGTAGATATCCCACTGACTCGGAGGCATCCCATGCGTATTTTCCTCACTGGCGCAACCGGCTTCATCGGCTCGAGGATCCTGCCGGAACTGCTCGGCGCGGGTCATCAGGTACTCGGCATGACACGCTCGGATGCTGGCGCCCGGGCGCTGACCGACGCCGGTGCCGAGGTGCACCGCGGACGGCTTGAAGACCTGGACAGCCTGCGCAACGGCGCGGCGCAGGCAGACGCGGTGATTCACACCGCGTTCGATCACGATTTCTCCCATTTCGTCGCCAACTGCGAAAAGGATCGCCAGGCCATCAAGGCGCTCGGATCGGCCTTGATCGGCTCGGATCGCCAATTACTGATCACCTCCGGCACCGGCATAGGCAGCCGCGGGCCGGGCCAGGCGGCGACCGAAGATGTCTTCAATCTGGATCATCCCAATCCCCGCTCCGCGTCGGAACAGGCTGGCCAGGAGATGCTGGACGCCGGCGTGTCGGTGTCGGTGGTACGGCTGCCCCAGGTGCATGACACGGCGAAACAGGGGCTCATCTCCCCCTTCATCGAGATGGTGCGCGCCAAGGGTTTCGCCGCCTACCTGGGCGAGGGTCAAAGCCGCTGGCCGGCAGCTCACGTGCTGGACGTCGCCAAACTTTATCGGCTGGCGTTGGAAAGAAACGAGCGTGGCTCGCGCTATCACGCCGTCGCCGAAGAGGGCATCGCGGTGCGCGACATAGCTCAGGTCATCGGCGCCGGTATGGGCGTGCCAGTGAAGTCGATCGCACCCGACCAAGCCGCCGACTATTTCGGATGGCTTGCCCCGTTCGCCAGCATGGACATGCTAGCGTCGAGCGCGTGGACACAAAAAGTTCTCGACTGGCAGCCGACCGGTCCTGAACTGCTCACCGACCTTGAGAACATGGATTATTCGGCTCCTGCCTCGGCGTAGGCGGTCACCTCACAGGTCGCACCCGTGATCTGCCGGCGAACAGATGCATCGGCGTGCGGTCCGGGCGCCCGGAGTGGACTCGTCGCTCTGCATTCGCGCGAGCGGCCAACTCCGGCAGACATACGACCGATGGAGGGTGCGCGGATGGCTGGGGAGATCGCTACGCCGGGACAGGGCGCGGCCGACACATCGCTCCGCGCTTCCAAGCCAACTAAAGCCAATTGACGTCCATGCCGCGGCAGGCATAATCTGAGTTTCTTTCGAAGCCCTGGGAGCCGCAAACCATGAGCCTGGACATCAGCATTACCCTTAGCGATGCCGACCTGCGACTGTTTGTCGAAGCGCGAAACCGCAGAGCGGAGGAAGCGCAGAAAAAGACTGAAGTTCAGGACGCCGCCAGCATCGTCGCAGCCGCGCGCAGCTTGCTGACAGAGACGCGCGGCAAGCAGCCGCCCGCTTTTGTGGTAACGCGCCTGAAGCACCTGGACACCATGATCGCGCTGATCGAAGACGTCGGCTTTGGCCTGCCGGAAGAGAATCTATCCAATGTGTTGGCGGCGCTTGCCTATTTTTCCAGCCCGGACGACCTGGTGCCCGACGATGTCCCGATACTTGGCTTTATCGACGACGCGCTCGTGATCGAACTGTGCGTGCGTCAGTTGCAGCCAGAGATCGACGCCTACTGCGACTTCTGCCGCTGGCGCGAAAACGAAGCGACACGGCGCGGCGAAAGCAAGCACGGGTTGGCGCTGAACCGGGTGGACTGGGCCGAAGCGCGCCGAGTCGAGACCATCGAGCGCATGCATCGTCGCCGCAACGACTCTTATACCGGGGGCGGCTCGGGCCCGTCGCTCTTCCAGGTGCGCTGAATGCCGCATCTCAGATCGATGACAAGGGCGCCACGGCGCCCTTGTCAGTATCTGCTAGCGCGCTTTGCACTGGACACATAGCTGACAGCTGCGCAGACACGGTGGACACTTGCCAGCAGCAGATTGCCGATCCATGGTTGTCGTAAATTCCGATGAGTGGCGGTTTGCGTTCAGAGATCCGGCGCTCTTCGCGATGCTCGGTGCGAACGCGTGTGCCGACCCCTAGCCGGTCGCGATGAAGTGAACCTAGCGATACATCGGGAGGCCTACGCCCTCTGACCAATGTACGGGTATTCGACGAGCTGATCCACGTCATTGACAGGGCTGTGTGCGAGGCCATCGAACGCATCCGCCAGGATCGGGCCACACGCGCAGGGTCCAGCTCAAAAAGCTGTGGTACAGCCGGCACGACCACTGGGCGCGCCCGCTGCTGACAGGATTGGCGACGCCTGGTCCCGGGCAGCCGGCCAGCGTCCTTCATTACCTTCGCCAGACATTTGCCCCTTACCTCGAAGGGTTTGCCGCCAGCACCATCCATCGCCCGCCGGAAGAACGTCAAGCGCATGACCTTGGGGCTAATGAAACTCCACCTGTTCGTTCCTCAAAATTCAGGATCAAGGTCGCTTTTTGCGCCCGTGCGGGATAATTGCCTTGAACACGTGCAGCGAGCGTTGCTATGTCGCCTATACTGTTGTAGCAGTACCGTCTGTAACACCCGTCACCCAATTCAGCACGGGGGAAGGTCGCTTGAAAGTAGGGGCATTCTTTAGCGAACTCAAACGCCGCAACGTGTGGCGCGCGGGAACGTTTTACATCGCGGCCGTGTGGGCGCTGTCGCAAGGGCTGGC
>JALYXN010000446.1 GCA_030947085.1 Pseudomonadota bacterium
GTCAAAGCCTGAAGCAAAGCCTGAAGCAAAGCCTGAAGCAAAGCCCGAAGCAAAGCCCGAAGCAAAGCCTGAAGCAGAGCCTGAGGCAAAGCCTGATCCAACGCCTGATGCGCAGGCGAATACGGCGGCGGTGCCCGATGCAAAGGGAGCCGCAAACGTGCAGCCAGGGCCCGAGGTCAAGGCTGAAACCACGCCGGAGACAAAGGCGCAGCCGACGCCCGAGGCCAAGGTTGGAACACGGGCAAACAAAACGACGCAGCCAGCGCCTGATGCGAGCGATGAAAGCACGGCTTCGGTTGATGGCGAAGCGACAGCGGGCACCCCATCCGAGGTGACCCCGCAGCTCGTCAAGCGTGTCCACGCCCTCTACGAGGAGCTGGGGCGCGAAATGGTTCAGGCGGTCCAGGAATCGGAAAAAACCCCTGCCGCACCGCCTAGGGATGACGCATCGAAATGAGTTCGAATCGGTGCTTGAGATGGTTTGTCGCGGTGAAGACGAAATCGATGTGGAGGTGTTGATCGGGTCCGCCGTGAATGGTGCCACCGTCGAGGGAGCCGACCGCGGCTAAAGCCGATCACCGCGGAAGCCGGCACGTTTCAGTCCCTGGATGACATAGGGGCACTCACGCATCAGTGACCACACCAGGCCGCTGCGGTGGTTCTCGATCATCAGTACGACCGGGCCCTGGTTGATGCCCAGGTGCCACGGCGAAACCCAGCCACGAGCCTGGCCGGGCGTGGTGGCATACGTCGGATTGATGGTCGCCCTGAAGCCGTAAGGATTGACGTCGAGAAGCTTCAACTCGTCGACGAAGTAATCGATGGCGGGCAGCACGATCTCCGGTGCGAACGGCAGCGAGGCCACCACCGCCCACGGCGCGATCGTGCCATCGTCAGGACCGTAGGGAACCCCGCGCGCGACATAGCCCAGAAACTGGCGTTCCACGCCGTCGATCAGCTGCGTCTTCGGACCGGGCCCCTCGCTGGCGGTGAGGCCCCAGCAATGGGCCGTGTAACCATCGAACCCCAGCGGATTGGCCATGGCATACTGACGTTGCACACACGTTGCGCGGCGGCTGTTTTCGAAATAGTCGATGCCCTTGTCGCGCATGAATCCGTCCTGGATGCCGCGGAAGTCGATCCAGATGTGCGGAAACTGGTGGGTGAACAGGGCGCCGGCGTAGAGATAGTCGTAACCGTAGATGTGCTTCCACTCATACCCCGATATCCAGGCCTGGTAGCTGTCTGGCGGAATCGGATGGGTCGGTGATCCGAGCGCCAGCAGATAAAGCAACAGCCCTTCGTTGTAGCCTTTCCACCGAGGCACCAGGAACCCGGTTTCGGGACGCCATCCCATGCTGATGGCCGCATCGCCATCCAGCGCCCAGTCCCACTCGACGCGCCGATAAAGCGCATTGGCGAGGGAGCGAACTTCGACTTCGGCCGGTGCTTGTCCCGTGAAGAATCCTGCACAGGTCAGCATCCCGGCCAGCAGTAGCGCCGTATCGATGCTCGACAACTCGCATTGCCAGGCACGCCGGCCGGTTTGCATGTCGAGGAAATGATAATAAAAGCCCCGATACCCGGTGGCATCCGTCCCGGGGCCTTGCACGCTTTGCGAGAAAAAACGCAAGGTGACAAGCGTGCGCTGAACGGCCGCCTCGCGTGACATGAAGCCGCGTTTGACCGCGACCGGATACGACGCCAAGGCAAACCCCACGGCGGCGATGCTTGAGGGCCAGTCGTGTGACCACTGGGCATCCGGCGAGGCCTTGTCGCTGATCAGGCCGTTGACCGGATTGACTTCACCCTCGAAATAGCGAAAAGCCTTCTTCTGGATATCCTGAAGCCGTTCATCGACGCTTGGAGGCGGAATGCTCATGGAATGCGACCACGGGGCGATTGAGACTCAGGCAACGAATTCATGACAGGGTCGATCGCCAGCATACGCCGCCACCAGGGGCAGCTGGGACATCAAAATTTTCACGCCGGATGGACAACTATTGAGGATCGACGTGACCTGTTGTGCGCATGCGCCAAGGCACAAGTTTCGGGGAATTCGTCTCCCTATTCCATCCGATCAGGAAGCCGCCATGAGCGACCTCGACCAGCAATGCGTCAACACGCTTCGTTTCCTCTCAGTGGACATGGTACAGAAGGCCGACAGTGGCCATCCCGGATTGCCGCTGGATGCGGCGCCGATGGCGTATGCGTTGTGGACCAGGCAGCTCAAACATCATCCCGCCAACCCGCAATGGGCCGACCGCGATCGCTTCGTGCTGTCTGCCGGACACGGTTCCGCCCTGCTTTACAGTCTGTTGTACATGACGGGTTACGACCTGTCGCTGGATGACATCAAGCAGTTCCGCCAGTGGGGCAGCAAGACGCCAGGCCATCCCGAGCGTGGCGACGTGCCAGGAGTCGAGATCACCACCGGTCCGCTGGGCCAGGGCCTGGCCAACGCGGTGGGCATGGCGATCGGCGAAGCGCAGTTGGCGGCCACCTACAACCGGAATGACCATACCGTCATCGATCACCGCACCTGGGTCATCGCCAGCGACGGCGACCTGATGGAGGGTGTCGCCAGCGAGGCAGCCTCGCTGGCCGGTCATCTGAAACTGGGCAAACTGGTCTGCCTCTACGACGACAATTACGTCAGCCTCTCCGCTGGCACCGACATAACGTTTTCCGAAGATCGCGCCAAGCGCTTCGAGGCGTATGGCTGGCAGACGATCAAGGTAGCCGACGGCAACGACCTGGCGGCGATCAACCAGGCGCTGGACGACGCGCGCGCCGAAATGGACAAGCCGACCCTGATTCTGGTGCGTACGCACCTTGGCTACGGTTCGCCCGAGCAGGACTCGTTCAAGGCGCACGGCTCGCCACTGGGCGTCGAGGACGTGAAAAAAACCAAGCAGCAGCTGGGCTGGCCGATAGAACCGGATTTTCTGGTGCCGGACGAAGCGCTGAAGCATTTCCGCGAGGCGCAGGATGCTGGCGCGAAGGCCGAGCAGGCATGGGACGAGCGCATGTCAGCCTATGCCAAGGCGTTCCCGGAACAGGCCGAGGAATTGAAAAACCGTCTGGCCGGCAAACTCGTCGAGGGCTGGGATAGCGATATCCCTTCGTTTCCCGCCGACGCCAAGGGCATCTCCACCCGCGTCGCCGGCGGCAAGGTGATGAACGCCTTTGCAGCGAAGGTGCCTGGCCTGGTGGGCGGTTCGGCGGATCTGGATTCCTCCACTTTCACCAACTTGAAAGGCGAAGGCGATTTTAATCCGAAAGCGACCCCCAATCAGGACCTGCAAGGTTCCGACAGCGCGGGGTGGCATTTGGGCGGGCGCAACCTGCATTTTGGCGTGCGGGAACATGCGATGGGATCGATCGTCAACGGTCTGGCCGCCCACGGCGGTTTCGTGCCGTATGGTGCGACCTTCTTGACCTTCTCCGACTACATGCGCCCGGCGATTCGTATGGCGGCATTGATGGAACTGCATGTGGTCCACGTGTTCACCCACGACAGCATCGCGCTGGGCGAAGACGGCCGCACCCATCAACCGATTGAACAACTGGCCAGCCTGCGGGCGATGCCGAACACCACCGTGATCCGCCCCGCCGACGCCAACGAAACGGCGGTGGCGTGGAAAGTGGTGATGGAATCGAAAAACCATCCCGTGCTGCTGGTGTTGAGTCGGCAGAACCTGCCGGTGCTGGATCGCGCCACGTATGCCAGTGCCGAAGGGTTGCGCCAGGGCGCCTACGTGCTCAGCGACGCCGACGCGGGCAAGCCGGAACTGATTCTGATCGCCACCGGTTCGGAAGTGAGCCTGATCCTGCAAGCGGCCGACCAACTGCGCGAGGACGGGGTGGCGGTGCGCTGCGTGTCGATGCCGAGCTGGGAGCTGTTCGAGCAACAGCCGCGCGACTATCAGGAATCGGTGCTGCCACCGGATGTTACCGCCCGCCTGGCGGTGGAAATGGGCGCGACCCAGGGCTGGCAGCGCTATGTGGGACAGCGCGGTGACGTGCTTGGCATCGATCACTTCGGCGCGTCCGCGCCGGCGAAGAAGCTGTTGCAGGAGTTCGGTTTCACTGCGGACAATGTGGTGAAACGGGCGCGAGCATTGCTCGGTCGCTGACAGAGCGCCGGTAGCGGAGCCCGCCACTGGTTGACGGGCTCATGCGACCGCAGGAGGTCGGTGGGTGAAGGCAGCGATCGCGCGTCCGACTTGCGCCACGTCGACCTGCGTTTTTTCACACACATGCTAACGGGTAGTATATCTGTACTAATCGGTGTGCTATTGTCCGGACCGGTCCTCCACCTGTCCAGGCCATGTCCTTGTCCCCTCACCCCTCTGACCTGAAATTCGTGTTGCGCATCGCGCGTGTTTCCGCGCTGGCGTTCCTAGTGAGTCTGGCCATTTCCGGTTGTGCGGTCGGTCCCGATTACCGGCGGCCAGCTGCGCCATCGGTCGATCGTTACACGCCCCAGCCGTTGCCAGCCAGTACCGAATCCGCGGCCGCTGGAAACGGCGATGCGCAACGCTTCCTGCAAGGCCGCGATGTACCGGCCCGCTGGTGGACCACGTTCGACAGCGATGAACTGACCCGCCGCGTGAATATCGCCCTGACCCACAGTCCGTCGGTGGCGTCGGCCCAGGCTGCCTTGCGGCAGGCCCGCGAGACGGCCCGTGCCGCTGGCGGTGGCCTGTTTCCCGCCGTCGACGCGGGGGCCGGCGTCACGCGGCAAAAGCAATCGGCGTTGACCTCGGTCCGCGGTGCGGTCGGCGCCGGTCCGTTCACGCTGTACAACGCGTCGGTCAGCGTGGGATACACATTGGACCTCTTCGGTGGCGTACGTCGCGGCATCGAAGCACAGTTGGCGCAGAGCGACTATCAGCAAGCGCAACTGGACTCCACCTATCTGACCCTGGCCGGCAACGTGGTCACCGCCTCGCTGCAGGAAGCCTCCTTGCGCGAGCAGGTCCGCGCCACCGAGCAGATCATCGCCTGGCAGCAAAAGTCGCTGGACATTGCCCAGCAGCAGCAGCAGTTCGGCGCGACCGCCTTGTCCGACACCCTGGCGGTGCGTGCACAGCTGGCGAACACGCAAGCGACCCTGCCGCCACTGCGCGCACAGCTGGCCGCTATCCGCAATCAGTTGGCCACCTATCTGGGCGCCACGCCGGCGCAGTTGGCGATGGCGCCGCTGACGCTGGACAAGGTGCATCTGCCGCTGGACATCCCGGTCAGCCTGCCCTCGCAGCTGGTCGATCAGCGTCCGGACATTCGTGCCAACTCGGCCTTGCTGCATGCGGCCTCTGCCCAGGTGGGCGTGGCGACGGCGGCCATGCTGCCGCAAATCAGCCTCTCCGGTAGCGGTGGCTCGCAGGCGTTGAGTGGGGGCGATCTGTTTTCCGCCGGCACCGGCGTCTGGTCGCTGGGGCTCAATCTCACCCAACCCTTGTTCCGCGGCGGTGAACTGCTGCACCGGAAGCGTGCCGCCCAGGCCGGACTGGACCGGGCCGTGGCGGATTGGCAGCAGACCGTGCTGATCGCTTTCCAGAACGTGGCCGACTCGCTGCAGGCGCTGCAATACGACGCGCAGACGCTGGCCGCGCAGGCGACGGCCGAGAGCACGGCATCGCGTCGTCTGGAGTTGAGCCGGCAGCAGTACCAGCTCGGCGCCACCAATTATCTCGACCTGCTCGATGCCCAACGCACTTACCAGCAGGCGCGCATCGGCCTGATTCGGGCACGGGCGTCACGACTGTCCGACACCGCGGCGCTTTACACCGCGCTCGGCGGCGGCTGGCGTAGCGACGCCAGCATGGCGGCACCGGCCTCCCCTTCTTCCACTGCAACCCATTGAGGAGTTCGCGGATGACCACGCGTGCCGACAAGAAACCCAGTACCACCAAGCGCATGATCTGGATGATCGTGGCTGTGCTCGCGCTCATCGGGCTCATCGTAGGCATCAAGGTGCTGCTGGTGATGCGAATGATCCACAGCATGCCCAAGCCCGGGCCGTCCGTGGTCAGCACCGCCAAGGCCACCCAGCGGGGATGGCAACCGACCCTGAAAGCGGTCGGTTCGCTGCGCGCGGCAAAGGGTGCCGACCTGGCGATGGACGTCTCCGGCCTGGTCACCGCGGTAAACCTCAGCTCGGGCGAGGACGTCAAGAAAGGTCAGCCATTGCTGCAGCTTCGCGATGGCGACGACGTGGCCCAGCTGCAGCAGCTGCAGGCCAACGCCCAGCTCTCGCGGATCACCTATGAGCGCGCGCGCAAGCAACTTGGTGCGCAGGCGATCAGCAAGGCCGGGTTCGACAGTGCCGAGGCTGACTACAAGGCGCGCCAGGCCGCCGTGGCGCAGCAGAAGGTGGTGGTCGACAAGAAGCAATTGCGCGCGCCGTTTGCCGGTCGCGCCGGCATCATCACCCTCAGCCCGGGCGCCTACCTCAGCGCGGGTACGGCGGTGGTGACGTTGCAGCAGCTCGATCCGCTGCTGGTGGATTTCTCGGTGCCGCAAAGCGAGCTGGGACGCCTGAAGGTGGGCCAGCGCGTCAACCTGACGCTGGATGCGTATCCGGGCAAGACCTTCACCGGCGAACTCAGCGCCATCAGTCCCAAAGTCCAGGCCAGCACCCGCAACGTGCAGGTGGAAGCCACCCTCCCCAACCACGACAAGGTGCTCAGCCCCGGCATGTTTGCCAAGGCCAGCGTCGACATCGGCAGTCAGCAGCAACAGCTGACGCTGCCGCAGGCGGCGGTCGTCTACAACCCGTACGGCGACACCGTCTACGTGGTGCAGCCGGCCAAGGGCAAGGACGACCAGGGCAAAACCAATCCGCCCACCGTGCAACAGGCGTTTGTCACCACCGGCGAAACGCGCGGTGACCAGGTGGCGATCCTGAAGGGCATCAAGGCCGGCACGGAAGTGGTGACCAGCGGTCAGATGAAGCTGAAAAACGGCGGGTCGATCACGGTCGACAACAGCGTGTTGCCCGCCGATGCCGCCCATCCCCTGCCGCAGGAGCATTGAGCCGGGCCATGAAATTCACTGACCTGTTCATCAAAAAGCCGGTGTTGGCGATCGTCGTCAGCCTGTTGATCCTGGTGCTCGGCTTCAAGGCCGTCACCAGCCTGACCGTGCGCCAGTATCCAAAGACCGAGAACGCCACGGTTACCGTCTCGACCGCCTACTACGGCGCCGATTCGCAGACCATGGCCGGGTTTATCACCCAGCCACTGGAGCAGGCGATCTCGCAGGCCCAGGGTATCGATTACCTGTCCTCCAGCAGCGTGGCCGGCGT
>JALYXN010000453.1 GCA_030947085.1 Pseudomonadota bacterium
AAGGTCCGGCCGAACGACTCGGCAAGCGTGCCGATGCCCTGTGTCCGCGCATGGTCGAACTGGATCAGTTGCAGCATCAGCTGGACTTTCGCCTGCCCGACGGCTCGCCACTGAAACTGATGACGCTCAAGCATGAGTCGCCGCGCAAGAACACGGTGGCTGACGGGTCAGATTAATTTTTTACGCAAGCCATTAGCCTGCGTCTTACCCATCCTGCTGGCCAACGGAAAGCGGGGCTGCGCACCCGCGGCGCGATTTTTACCACGGTTGCGAGGAAACCACGCGTCCACCACACGCGTCCACTGCGAGCGCCAGCGACGCATTTTGGTACTTCGCTCGTTGGCCGAGACATGCGGTTGACCGCCATGCAGCCGGCAAGAAACACCCCATCGACGGTGACCTCTGCAGTGATCCGCATGGAAGGCCACCCATCGTGCCGTCTGTGCGCTACCGTGCGTCCTGGCCATCCCTGGAAACATATCCCCTGCATGAGTATTCATTCGTCAGGCCCTGCCAACGCCTTCGCTGCATCGCTGCTTGCCGCAACAAAACTTGCCGTCATGGTTATCGCCAGCGTGTTGCTGATGCCGCTGCAGTGGCTGCTGATGCGTTTCACTCGTGGCCGGCTCGCGTTCGTGCTGCCGCAACTGTGGTTCGGCTGTCTGCGCCGGGCGCTGGGGCTTCGGCTGGAGATCGTCGGCACACCGCGCCGGACGGGCGGCACGCTCTTTGTCGGCAACCACATCTCGCATTTCGACATCGTGCTGCTGGGCAGCCTGTTGCGTGCCCGCTTCATCGCCAAGGACGACATGCAACGCTGGCCGGGCATGCGCGTCATCGGCGAACTTGCGCAGACCCTGTTCATCAGCCGCCGCCGGCGCGACGCCGCCAACGTGGCTGCCCACATCGCCGAACAGATGCGCCCGGATCACGATCTGGTGCTGTTCCCCGAAGGCACCACGTCCAACGGCAAACAGGTGGCAACCTTCAAGTCGAGTATTTTCTCGCTGTTCGCTGGCGGGAACGATTCCGGATCACCGTGGACGCTGCAGCCGTTCACCCTGGATATCCGTTCCGTGGACGGGCGTGCGCTGGCGGACGGTGGTGACCGCGACGGGTATGCCTTTCACAGCGACATGGCCGCTGGCGCGCACGTCAGCCGCTTCCTGAGGATGTCCGGTGCTGTGGTGCGAGTGACCTTCCATGCGCCGCTGTCGATCCCGCCCGGCACTGATCGCAAGGCACTGGCGCTGAAGGTGCAGGCCATTGTGGCTTCAGGGCTCGCCGAACCACGCACCGCTCACGCGTGACCGGTGCCGCCCGGCCCTGTCACGGATCTCCTACGACGCTCTCACTACCGTGTTCGCATTTCAACGCACCGCTGAGGGGTCAGGCCATGCACATGCCATCTGGATCGGCCACGCAGGCCCCGGCCCTGCAAGCAAAAGCTCTGCAGCGATATCCGTCGACTTGCGGCGTTACGCGCAAAGCCGGGCGCTCGCCGATGCGGAACACGTTGCGGTAGACCCATGACCATCGACTTCCAATTCGAGAACCTTGCCGAGGATGCCGTGTTGCTTCGCTTCGGTGAGCGCATCGATAGTCGCTTGAACGCAGCAGTGCTGGCGGCATCCGCTTGCCTGCAACGCGAGTTGCCGCAACTGGAATGTGTACCGGCCTATGCCAGCCTGCTGCTGCGCTTTGATCCCTTGGCCTGGTCGGGCACATCCGCCGATCCGCACCAACGTGTACGCGACGCTGTGCAAGCAGCGCTGTCAACACCGGAGGTCGATCACGCGGCTACGCGTGAGCACGTCATTCCGGTGTGCTACGGCGGCGCATACGGACCCGATCTCGAGGACGTGGCACGGCATGCCGGCCTGTCGCCAGACGCCATCATTGCTCGCCATGGGGCCGCCGACTATCGCGTCGGCATGATCGGTTTTGCGCCGGGCTTCCCCTATCTGCTGGGACTGGATCCGGCGCTGGCGATGCCACGCCGCGGCGATCCGCGCCAGCGCGTACCTGCCGGCAGCGTGGCCATCGGCGGCGAGCAGACCGGCATCTATCCGCGCGAACTGCCCGGTGGCTGGCAGCTGATCGGTCGCACGCCGCTGCGACTGTTCGATATCGATGCCGACTCGCCCTCGCTGCTCGCGCCCGGCGACCGGGTGCGTTTTTCCGCCATCGACCAAGCAGCTTTTGCACGGCTTCAGGCGGAGACGGAGTCGGAGCCGGAGTCGGGGCGATGAGCGTGCACGTGCTCAAACCGGGCCTGCTCAGCAGCCTGCAAGACGCCGGCCGCAGCGGACATGCGGCCATCGGTGTGGGCCGGGCCGGTGCCATGGATCAGCCCGCGTGGCGACTGGCCAACTCGCTGGTCGGCAACCGCGGTGACGAGGCCGCCATCGAGTGCACCTTGCTGGGGCCCACGTTACGTTTCGACAGCGACACCTGGATCGCGTTGACCGGTGCCCCCATCAGCGCCCGCATCGGTGAACTCGAGTTACCGCTATGGACGGCCTGCGCCGTGCCGACCGGCAGCGTGCTTCAGCTGGGCGGGATGCCGATCGGCTGCCGCAGCTACCTCGCCGTACGCGGCGGCTTCGACGTGACACCGGTGCTGGGAAGCCGCAGCAGTGACC